>JAJFLO010000277.1 GCA_021772675.1 Verrucomicrobiota bacterium
TTTTAGGCACAATATTCCTGAATTTTGCGTTAATAATTCGTATAATTTGCCATGGCTGCCGTTATTTTGGAGTTCAAACTTCAGTTTGCTTATTTTATTCTTCAAGAAAACGAAAACCAGGCTGAAGCCTGAACTCCAAAACAACGGCTGTTCAGTCCCAAATAAATTCACTGTATTCTTAAATGCGTTTCACCCATAATTGCTGCACCTGTGGAATTCAACCATCACAACACCTGAAACTACAACCTGATACAATGTATCATAACAATTTCTTATGAGAAATGCGGGCTAACAACATGTTTGTACGGTATCAAGCTGTAACAAAATTGTGTCGGTCGTGGGATTTGGAGGGTATGTTTTAGAGGAAAACAGTTTTTCAGCTTTGCTATAATTACTGGCGATTGCCAGGATTTGATCGACTTTTGTGATACGTAATGCCTGATAGACAGCCTTGTTCAGATTGCACAATACACAGTGTTTTCTCTGAGTTTTTAACAGGTTGTTAATTTTGACCATCTTGCCGATCGCAGCGGAATCAATAAATGTGCAGTAGGTCATATCTATAATTAAGTCTTGATTCTTGATTTTGCCAAGAAATTCGTCGCCACAGTGGAGATTGATCTGGGATACATCAAAATCTCCAAATATATTCAATACATTAACTGGCTTATTATTCCTAGCTACATAATTATGTTCCAGTGAGTATGAAAATGTTGCATGGTTGTGATACGCTTTTATTCGTTTCATTAGCTGAGCGTTATCATCGCAGGTATGGTCGTGGAAGTAATCCCATATCCGATTGATCTTCAGAGTCGATTTGAGGTGTGTTGATATATTCGGTAGGTAGTATTTACGGTTTTCCCGGTTGAATTGGCTAAATACAGATTGCAAATATGCCATAAAATAGGGATCAATGTGCTTAACATTTTTGAAGTCAATTATATAGGTAAATTTTATGCGTGCTTCTGTACGTATTGCCTGGAAGTGTTCGATGCACTTTTTTGAACAATTTTCCGGTAGATTAATGAGTTTAAATCTGTCATTGATAAATCCGAACTCAACGGTGTTTATTTTTTGAGAGTGCTCACTTTGCCTGATAGCTGAACTGCGAAACCCATTTCGTATTTTATTTTCGATAATAATCGGCGCTGCCATATAGATCATTTTAAAAAAGCCCTTGAAATATCGCTTCCATAGCCGTTTGGGATCTTGACTAATTCGATAAATCCATTCCAATCCTGATTTTTGCATCCATATTGGTGCCCGTTTCACATCAGCCGTGATGAAACTAAATGTCCCTCCGATTCCGAGTGACACGGGTACTTTTAGTTTATCCCAATTACGATTGAACCAGATTTCCTGCTTGGGATTACCAAAGGCTATCATCAGAATATCAGCACCCGAGGCATTTATTTCATCAATTATCTTGACGTCCTCTTCGAATACATCACCCAAAGCCTGACCTTCAACATGAACGAATGGCGACGAAACTCCGGCAATTGCTAAGCCGGGGGAGTTTCTTTTTAAGATTTCAGCTGCGTTTTTAGCGACTTCAATATCACCTCCTAATAAATAGATCGATTTATTCTTTGTGGCGGCAACACCAGCTACTTTTGGAACGATGTCTGCTCCTGTAACCCGCTCGGTCAAAGGCGTACCCAGAAGCTTACTCATCCATACCAGGGGCATCCCGTCTGCGGTGACGATATCAGCATGACGCAGCACGGACAACAATTCAGGATAGCGCGCTGATGTATGATGCCAGGAAAGGGTGTTGACCAGGAAATCAACATTAATCGTTGCTACGTAACGAGATTTCCGGTCATTATCAAATTGGTTAATTAGTGCAAAAATATCTGCAACTGTCTGGTCCTTTGTGCGATTCCCTAGCGGAATCCCAAACAGTGATAGTGACTTATGGATTTCATTCTTCATTGTTCTATCCTGTCTTTCGTTGTGTTAAGTGCAAGTAGTTTAATATGGGTGGCACAATCTGTAGTTTTCTCGACATGACATTTTTCAAAGTCAGATAGGGTTCCGAGTCGTTTCCAAATACGTCTTTTAGCCAGTTGGTATCGTGAGACATGAAAATATAACTTTGATTTTTTAATAAATCTGTAACCACAAAGAGACAGAATAGGTAACCCTGTTTTCTTTTTTCCTCTAATGCGTCATAGATTTCGGGCTGTATTTCGTTTAAATGTTTTGCGTTAACTGTTTCTATCTGACTAATACCAAATCTGATATCGTTATGCCAAAATTCTTTGAAATCGTGATCAATAAGATTCTTGATACTTTCACTCTGATTGACATAACGATTGAGGAAATCGTTTTTTTTCAGGATTTCCATACCGAATTCGTTGATGTCCAATCCACAGATATTGCTTAGCCAGTCTGCAATTTCAATATCCGTCTTTGTTGTTGTTGGTGAATTGAATAAAAGAGTATCCGTCAGAATTGCCGAAAGTAATAGCGCCGCGACTTCTGTTGGTGGCATCAGATTTGATTTCCGAAATTTTGCAGCGACAAGTGTGCTGCAGGCACCGACGGGACTGGCCATGATTTCGATAGGGTAGAGGGTTTGGATATCACCCAGGCGATGATGGTCCACAACCTCTTTTATATTGCAGTCTTGCAAGCCGGGCACGGATTGACTTATTTCACTGTGGTCGGTTAAAATTACGTGTTTACGAGTGGGAGATAACAGATTTTTTGACGAAATGATGCCCACTAATTCACGCTGATTATTAAGCACAGGTAAGGGATGGTGTGCTTCTGTTATAACGTCTATTTTATCCTGTAGAAGATCCATTTCATAAAGTACTTCGCAATCTTTGTCGACAAAGTTGGAGATTCGCACTGTTCCCGATAGCAGATTACAAACGGTGAATATTGTATACGGAACATCAATGATTCCTGTTTGATGACGGTTCGCCTGCTTAATCACCGCAGAAGACGGCGGTGCATTTCGTTGACAAACAATCAACACTGCTGGCTGTAATTGTTCTACAATCTCGGCTAAATGATTGTCATTTCCTGCTGAAATGACGACATTGCAGGAACGGGGTATGTTATGACTATTTGCTGAGTCAACGAAGATTTGGGTTCCTGCATCCACATTTAACTGTTTTACCGGGGTCAATAGATTTTTCTTAAATCTATTAATGATATCATCAACGGAAATTAGTAATCCAACCAGATGCTCGACGTTAAAATTGAGAAAATTAATATTGTTCTTACCAGCTATTGAAAAGTTTCCCAAAAACGTGTCCCCGTTTAAAACAGGCGCGGAAGTTGATTGAGTTGTTGAGAGAAATTCAAGACTTTCTTTTAGAAACATATCTGCATCAAGTGGAGAGAAATCTGTGACCATCGCGTCTTTAACCCGAAAGTAAAGGTCGGAAATAATCGAGGGTTTTTGAGAGTATGGTGATGTTGTTTTGGTGTAATAGGTTTCCAGGATATAGTGTGACTGGGGATTAATGGAGTCTATTATACAGGGGCGAAAATGCTCGGAATTAGATTCCATGTTTTTGTAACAGGCCATACCAATTGCTGAACATATCGCATCATTATCCGGATTCCGGTGACCGAGGACATAAACACTCTCATCATCAAAGGGTTGCTGATTTATAATATCATACATGATGTAATCTTATATTTGGAGTTAAAATGCTGAGTTGATTTATTGATCTGGCTCGATGATAGCAAGGCATATGCCAAACTGATTTTTCCCAAAATATTGACTCTATTCATGTTACGAATCTGTTACAACTAGATTGAATATTATGCGGAAATCGTGATATTGACAATAATCCGGTTCTATAATGTGGATTGTTTTTGCGTACATGTTCAATAGCTGAACGATGTTTTCCTGAATAATTCATCAGTATTCTGCTGCGAGCCCTAATCCCTGCTCAAATAGGCCGATTAACTCACATTTCTGTAGGCCGTTTGTAGTTAACTCCGGACCTCCCTTTCAAATAGGGAGGTTATAAATATAGGAAACTTTAAAACTGCCGGACGATCATGCTTGAAGTTAAGCGAGCCTGTCTCGTCGTAGCCATTTGGGCGAAGACGGATCACCGCTGTTCTTTTTGGTCGCTTAAAAACACCAAAAACTTGGCTCACTACAAACAACCTATGCTTGAAGCTAAATGTAAATAATTAAAAATCGGGCTATTTCTTAGGAAGCGCGTCATCGCTGTTTTGAGACCTTTGCATACAGTATGCCGCTAAGACAGCGATGACTCGCTTAACTATGAACGCACTTTTTCCAAGGTAACAGTTATTACTGAATTATTACAGTTCATAGTATAGGTAGTGTGTTCTAAGTCATTGAAAAATTGTATCTTCTATAAAATTACGGGATATCTCAAATAAGGAGTGTGTCTCGTTTGTAGTCCCGTCTTCAGGCGGAAGTTTGAACGAAGCTTCAGCGTGGACATCCGACCACTGGATCGCTGAAGCTCTCCTAAAACTTCCGCCTGAAGACGGGACTACGAACGAGCTGCAATTGAATGTATAACATATGTGGTTCGGAGTAAAGTCCCGTTCATGAGCAGGACTGATTTTGCTAATCGCTGCGATAAAGAAACTCGGCAAGGCCAGTCAAGTTCATAATATAGGTAGTGTGTTCTAAGTCATTGAAAATTTGTATCTTCTATAAAATTACGGGATATCTCGAATAAGGAATGTGTCTCGTTTGTAGTCCCGCCTTCAGGCGGAAGCCTGAACGACGCTTCAGCGAGGACATTCTATCATAGGAGATCGCTGAAGCTCTCCTGAAACTTCCGCCTGAAGGCGGGACTACGAACGAGCTGCAATTAAATTTATAACATAGGAGATTTGGATACAGCACTGCTTGTGAGCAGAACTGATTTTGCCAATAGCTGCGATAAAGAAACTCGGCAAAGCCAGTCAAGTTCATAGTATAGGCAGTGTGTTTTAAGTCATTGAAAATTTGTATCTTATATAATATTATGGGATGTCTCGAATAAGGAGTGTGTCTCGTTTGTAATCCCGCCTTCGGGCGGAATTCTGAACGAAGCTTCAGCGGGGACATCCCACCACAGGATCGCTAAAGCTCTCCTCAAACTTCCGCCTGAAGACGGGACTACGAACGAGCTGCAATTAAATTTATAACATATGTGGTTCTGAGTAAAGTCCCGTTCATGAGCAGGGCTGATTTTGCTAATCGCTGCGATAAAGAAACTCGGCAAAGCCAGTTAAGTTCATAGTATAGGCAGTGTGTTTTAAGTCATTGAAAATTTGTATCTTCTATAAAATTACGGGATATCTCGAATAAGGAGTGTGTCTCGTTTGTAGTCCCACCTTTAGGCGGAAGTCTGAACGAAGCTTCAGCGAGGACATCCCACCACAGGATCGCTGAAGCTCTCCTAAAACTTCCGCCCCGCTCAGTGGGGCGGGACTATAAACGAGCTGCAATTAAATTTATAACATATGTATTTTGACTGCGTGATAATTGGCTTAATAATTTTACAGGTGTTAGATTGGTTCTCAAAAATCTGAAATTATAAATCCCAAATCTGAAATACACTACTAACCTGCATTATGCATAATACAGGCTAAAACTCGGAGATATTAGATGTCGAAAATAAAGGTTTATTTTGTTGATGATGAAAAAAATATCCGGCATACTGTCTATCGTTTGCTGCGTAACATAAAAATTGATGTAGAGTGTATTGAAAGCGCGAAAGAAGTTTTATCACTGATCAAACTCAATACCGCCGGAATACTTGTGACAGATTTAAAAATGCCGGGCATGGATGGATTTGAGTTATTCAAGAAAGTTCATGAGATTGACCCACACATTCCTGTAATCATTGTCTCAGGTCATGGAGATATCGAAACTGCAGTTCAGTTAATGCGTGACGGCGCTTATGATTATATCGAAAAACCGTTTGAATCCAGCGATTTTCTAAGAACAGTCCGTAGAGCAATCGATCAGCGGGTACTTTATTTGGATAATCTTAATCTTCGTTCTGAGATTTTAGCAAACGCACCGGAAAACGAGGTTTTGAAAGGAGACTCTGCAGCAATCAGGCAATTGCGCGAGCAGATCACAAACATCGCCGAAACTGATGCGAATGTTGTGATTACTGGAGAAACTGGAACCGGGAAAGAACTCGTTGCCCGTTGTCTTCATAACCAGAGCAGCAGAGTTAAAAATAGATTAGTTGCGGTTAATTGCGGTGCAATACCCGAAACGATGTTTGACAGTGAGCTTTTTGGTCATGAAACTGGCGCGTTTACAGGAGCTGTAAAGCAGCGCATTGGAAAAATAGAGTATGCAAATGGCGGGACACTGTTCTTAGACGAAGTGAATTCTATGCCATTAGCGCAGCAGGTGAAGCTATTGCGGGTTTTACAAGAGAAAAAAATTGAACGCCTGGGGTCAAACGAGTCAATTTCAATTGACATCCGTATTATTGCCGCAACACAATCTGACTTGAAAAAATGTAGTGATGCTGGAGAGTTTCGAGAAGATTTATATTATCGATTAAATGTCATCCCGTTGACCATCGCACCTCTAAGGGAACGTAAAGATGATATAACCATGTTGTTTAAGGATTTTCTAAAAGAGGCCTGTGCTCGTTATCAGCGACCGGTGCCTGAGGTGAGTACGACTATAATTGCTCGTCTAATGTCCATGAATTGGCCGGGTAATGTGAGGGAATTGCAGAACCTTGCAGAGCGGGTTTCCCTCGCCGGCTTTTCATGTTTAGCAGTCGAAGGTAACAACTCATTAGCAATGGAGGATTTTAATTCACCCGATAAATCTCTATCAGAGATTGTGGGTATTTTTGAAAAAAAGGTCATCGAAGACAAATTGACGCAAGCCGATGGAAACGTGGATCAAGCATCGAAAGCTCTTAAACTGCCGCGAAAAACATTGTATGACAAAATGAAAAAATATAGCATTGACCCTTCGTTGTTCAGAGCACAACCCTAACATTGAAATGAGTCTGTATTCAAAATGTGAGTGGCAAATAGTAAATCGTTCGCCGCGGCGAATGAATCATATGTGCGCAGTCAGGAATGACCGCGTTACTTTGACCTCAACCTCAAGCATTCCCGGAACCACTCACATTTTGAATACAGACTCGCTGAAATCGGCCGAAATAGCCTGTCGGTCCTATAATAAGAAGCATGGTTTCAGGTGTCAGGTTTCAGGAAAACATCTTCGGAACACCTTGATCTGACACCTGAAACCTAACAAAAAACCTTAAGTTTCATAGGAGTAACTTTCGAGGCCATCCGATTCTCGGTCTCGATTAATATAAGAGGAAACTTTGAACCGTTTTTTGATCAAGATTAAGAGTAAGATTATGATTAAGATAATGATAATGATTATGATTATGATTAAGATAATCGTGCATTTAGCCTCAAAACCGGTTTAAGTTTCATAGGAGCAACTTTCTAGCTGGCGATGCGGCCAATATTAATATAAAACGAAAATTTAAATCGGACAACAGGCTCGTTTGTAATTAAGCGAGTTATCGCTGTCTCAAAAGTTTCACATGCATGACAATATTTCTAACATCAGCCGCGGCTGATTAACTACAAGCGGGATATCTGCCCGTTCAAAAGTGTGTCAAAATGGCCAAGTTTCAAGGGAGCGCCTCCGAGGCGGTGATTCGGTCTCTGGTAATACAATAAGAAGCATAGTTTCAGGTGTCAGATTTCGGGTTTTCAGGAAAACAGTCAGGTCCTTTCGGTTTATAGATTTTAATATGTCAACCTATATCCGGACTTGACAAAAAAAGCTGACACCTGAACACTGAAACCCGAATGTTGCTAATTGTTGCGATAAAGAAGCTCCCAATACGGCCGGAAAAGTTCGGTCTTTTAGATATACCGACAGCCATCAGGTTTTCGACAGGTTTCTGTAAAATTGTTGCCTGAAATGAATAACGAATGTCGAAAAACCTACTGCTTGGAGTATACTAAATTTTCTATCAACTATGATTCGTTCAATGAAGGAAATGAAAAAGAAAATACTCATTATAGATGATGAGCAAAATATGCTTAACTCTCTTCGGCGAATGTTAAGATCTTATCGTGATGATTGGGATATTGATTTCTCGTCTGAGAGCATTGATTTCATTTTCAAATTGGAAAAATCGCCTTATGATCTAGTGATTACTGATTTGAACATGCCGGGAATGAGCGGTCTGGAATTACTTTCATTAATCAAAAAAAATCATCCGTTAACTCCAGTTATTATTATAACAGGAAAACCATCCTATGACGCCGCGGTTGAATGTATCAAACTGGGTGCGATTAACTATATAACAAAACCGTTCGATTCCGAAAAGATAACCGATGCAATTATTGCTGCATTTAGAGAGTGTGTTGTTCATAAGAAAACAGATGTCCTGCGTTTACACGATACTGAAAAAACGGAAATATTAAAACCGAGAATCATTGGTGGTTACGGGATAATAACAATCATCGGAGAAGGTGGATTCGGGGTTGTTTTTAAGGTGAAAAAAGACGGTGAATTTTTTGCTCTCAAGATTCTCAAAACAAACCAGGAATTGAAACCTGAGCAGCGAAGGGTTCGATTAGAACGGTTTTTGAGAGAGGCTGAACTCACGTCGTCGATTAATCATGCAAATATTGTCAGAGTGATAGAATTCGGCCTGGCGCAAGAAGAACAGATACCGTTTCTGGTTATGGAATATATGAACGGGACCAATCTCGATGCACTGATATCGAATCGAAAAGAATTTAACTATTACGAAAAAGCTGAGATAATCCGATCCGTGTGTTTAGCGCTTGGCGCGATTCATAGTAAAGGGATTTGTCACCGTGACATAAAACCGGCTAATATACTTGTCGACGAGTTAATGAACGTCAAAGTAACAGACTTTGGTATTGCCAAGGTACCCGATTCCATGTTAACAAAGTCGGTGGATATCGTCGGTACTCCGAGTTATCTTTCCCCGGAGGCGCTAATTTCTCCAGATATAGACCATCGATCAGATATATTTTCATTGGGCGTCGTCGCCTATCTGCTCTATTTGCATATCCTACCTTTTTCCGGGAAAAATGTTGTCGCATTAGCCTATCAAATCGCCTCTGAAAAACCGGAATTACCTCGAAAAATAGATCCTCGATTTCCAAATCCAATGCAGTCCATCATCATGAAAATGCTTGCCAAAAAACCTGATAATCGGTATCAGAATGTCGATGACATTGTTAGAGATCTCGACAAGTTTATTGAGAAATAAAATTGAATTTTAATTTTGTTTTCCTATACGATATCCCGATCAAACATCCAGTTTCTAATATCCAGTGTTAATTTTACCGGCAAACACTTGTCGAAAATTCCGGAGATTGTTACAGATCTTATATCCTTTAAATTCTTAAATAATTGCAACATGCTTAATATTAGTTTGTTGCAACTATGGATAAAGTTCTGGTAAACGAGATGCTCACTCAGCTTCTGTAAATTTCTTTTTACAATCACTGACATGTGATCTAACTGAAAAACAAGAAGGAGTCAGACATGAATTATCAAACCTCTAAACAGATTTACCAAATTTATGAACCGGCAGATAAGAATCCCGCCAACCTCAATATCCCCGGATTATATCTAATCGTCACTATCTTACTATTCATTGCTGCATCGAATATATATGGTCAAACAGAATTAACTGTTCAGTCACCGGCAAGGCCATTTGGATTAGATATAATAGATACAGTGCAAATGGCGTCAAGTGATGACAGATCTGTCGATTTTCAGACAAATACTCTGCCAACTGTAAACGAATTCATCAATACAACATTAGGTGAAAAAATGGCGCTTTCTCAAAATGATTTGTCTGTACTGGCACTGGATCCGGAAAAATTATCGTTAACAACTGAAGCAGATGTTCGGGTCTATTTCGTCGGTGAAGGGGCAGGGTATCACAATACTTTGGGGGTTAATACGGAGGAGAGTGGAGTCGATGTCGGAAATCCTATGTTAATCTTTCCGGATGCTTCCAGTCGTCAGTCGTTTTACGTAGAGGGAGCCGATAGTCCTAACAGAACGACACGTTATCCATTATTACCGGGTGATTTTGTTGAACTAGGATCAATGGACACGGGTACTCTTCTGAATTTTTTTCTTATCTCAAATGGTGTTAATGGCGGGACAAATGTTTATTCTACTGATCAAAGCATTAATCCCGATGGTTTACAGCATGTTGTTGCCTATGCGGTTGATGAAAGCCCATTTTTAATGATTGGGTTTGAGGACATGTATAATGGCGGTGATATGGACTATAACGATTTGCTATTCGTCATTGATATTGGTAACCAAAATGTTCAGGAACTTCAGCTTACGGCATCTTTAGCTCCGGAACCGGGAACGATGGGGATGCTGTTTTCATTCCTTTTTATTAGCTTTTTTGGATCGAGAAGGGAGAGAAAAAAACAATGAAAAAACGTCGCCTAATTCTAATTGTTAGTATTGCTCTGGGACTTATCACTCTTCTTGTCGGATCAATTTACCAGTGGCGTGGGTACGTAATACACAAACAGGAGGAAAGGAAATATCGAAGTGCAGTGTCATTATTCAAGGATCAAAAAGCAAGTAAAGCACTAAAAATTATTGATCAGGTAAAGGACAGAAATGGCCATGACAGAATCAATCACCAATGGCTTGATTTAGAATTACAGTGTCATCTGAGCCTGAGAAACATAGCTGGGCTTATACACTTTTATAAAACACAAACTGAAATTCTTTTAAATAATGAGGCTGCATCAATTCAAGTTGCTCGTGCTTTGATTCACAAAAGAGAATGGATAGATTTTGCCAACATTATAGAAAAATGGGAAGACCGAAAAAAAAGGCAAGAAACCTGGTTCTTTCTTAATATAGATGCTTTGGTTTTTCAAGGACATAAAGATAAAGCAATTGAGCAATTAAAATCTCAGAAAATGGAGGGCAAATTGGAAATTTCACGATTAATCCGGCTTGCTCTTTTTCATGATGTCACCGAATTTGAAAAAGCATGGTCATACCTTGATCAAGCGATTGCCATTGAACCACATAATGCAGAGGTTAGAACAATCCGTGCTACGCTATTGGAACGTTTGGGAAAATACGATGTAGCACAGGTAGAATATGGTGCGGCTGTTCTTGATGGGGGGGACAATCCTGCCTATTTCGATAATTTGGCGACGTTTTATCAGAAGAGGGGAAACACAGAGTTGGCTCTTAAAACATGGTCAGATTGTATACAAAAATGTCCTACAGACTATGTAGTCTTAAAAACATTTTTTTGGAGTCGAGTTTTTCAACCTGTAAATTTAGACTGGAATTCCATAACGATTCCCAGTGGTCCATATAGCCAAATTGCAACGATGCTGATGGAACTTCCTAAGGGTACGTTTTGGTTTGCTAACAATAATAATGATCTTGCGATGGGTTCGAAGCGAAACTCGAATCGGCAGGAGCTCTTTTGGCTAAGAGTACTCAATGCATTGCAACTGGGGCAAGAATCAAAAGCATTACATTTACTGAAGTTCGCCTCTAATTCTGGAAATTCATACAATGTTGATCTTGGGATCAACTTAAAACGGATCCTTAATTTTAGACAGAATGGCAAATTTTACAATGATGGAACGGGCAGCTATAACAACACTAAGAATACAGGTATTAAACATCAGTTTTTTACCAAATTAGATGCATTAGCTTTATCTCATCCTTATAATCAGGTTTTACCGAAAGATATTCATGGTTTATTGAAAAGTGACTATGCTTTTGCCGCTTGCTTTCTGGCTGGAGGTTGGTTAGAAGCAGCAATTCAATTCACACCATTAAATAAAATGGCTGGACAATATCCAGATTGGTTTTCCTATGGTTTAACACAAGCGATTCGATATAATCGTAGTACGGATGATGCACTTAAATTCGCATTTTTACAGAAAAAAACTCCAGTTCTCAAACTTCTAATTTCCGAACTATACCTGTCAAAAAACATGTTGAATGAAGCGATGACAGATCTAGAGGCACTTGCTAAGCTCAATACCGACGTTGGATTTCGAGCTTCATGGCTGCTTTCTCTTACTTTACTGGATAATAACCATTTTGCATCTGCTCAAGAAGTATTGCATAACAATCGTCAACTTAGAAATTCTGTAATTGGAAAAGAATTGTTGGCGCGAATCAGCCTGGCAAAAGGAAACACAACTGAAGCAACTAAGCAATATACAGATATAGAAAATATTTCATTGGAAGCCAGTGCTTATCTTGCAAGGAATGCATACAACCAGGAAAAATGGGATGAAGCACAACAATTTACAACAGCATTGATTAAACAGTATCCGGGAAAACTCAAACTTTGGTCCCAATTAGAAACAATCAATTCAAAGTTGGAAACAGTGGTAGACTAATCTATGAAAACATCAAACGCTAATTTGATAGCATCTCTAAAAAACATATTTGTAAAGGATGTTATATTCATTGCTTCTCTCATTTTATATTTCCTGTTTATATGGGTGCGTAAACTGAATTGGATTGACGATTATGCCGACGTATTACCAATAATAGTTGCGTTGCCTGTTTTCTTTGGTTTGGTAAAACCATGTCAACTCAAACCTCGATTTACATCGATTCCAAGTTTCAGCCAATGGATTATTGCTGCCCTTTTTATTGTTGGTATTGGCATTGATAGTACAATCTTTCTTTCAGCTTCCTGGTGTCTTCTGCTCTACGTCTGGTTAGGTTCACGATTTCATCAACCCGCCTCAAACGAAACTAAATACCTGCTTATTTTTCCATTTTTAGCGTTTCCATGGATAAATCTTGATCTGGTACAATTAGGGTGGTGGTTTAGGCTCAGTGCCGCAACACTCATTGAAATAATGTTTAATTGGATTGATATAAGTTCTGTTCGTTTGCATGGAACACTTATAAACATAGAAGGAATACCCATTTCAGTTGCACCGGCATGCTCGGGGCTTAATACTCTTCAGTCAATGCTTATCGCAGGCATGGTGTTAAGTTTTACCATGATTGGAACCAAGAGGTTCTTTTGGACGAATCTTTTAATTATTGTATTCATGGCATGGATGGCAAATACGTTTAGAGTTCTATCAATCTGTATTTCAGCGGTCACTTTTTCTCCAGAAATTACAGAGAAATTCTTTCATGATTATGGAGGATCAATTGTACTCCTTATCATGTTTTGCCTCTGCGGTCTGGTTTTTTATTTAGAACGAATCATTCTTACTAGGTTAGAGGCAGTACATTCACGTGGGGAAACGGTGTTGACGTGAAGTCCCAGAACCCATCAATTTCCCATTTTAATCCCACCAGTGGGTATAATTCCCCGACGCTTGCTCCTAAGAGATTCATTAGTCGTACATCAGAAGAAAATAGTTACCTCTGGATTGCCTGTTGCGGGTACTGTCTTTGGGAATGTATTGATCTAATTAGTGCCTGGCGCTCGACACCAGTCGATCGATTAAATGGTCTTCTTTTTTTTATATGGATACAGCCGTTTTTCAGGCAATTGATACATAACCAGATTCAAGATATTGGTCTGGGTCACAGTATTTCGAAAAAAAGACTTATTTTATCGATTCTTTTTACATTCGTTGGCCGTATCGGAGATTTGAATGTACTTCAACACATTGGATTGACAATGGTAATTTCATCTATTTTTCCAATAACTCGTTCATCGTTTTTTTGGTTGGTGGCAGCTGTTTCCTGGATGCCTGGGTTTAGCTGGATCTGTTATCCTTATTTACAAGATTATTTGCAACCGATTCGATACATTCTGGTTAGTTTCTGTTTGTTTCCAATGTTTATTCCAAACCGTTTTGAAAAATGAAAATTAGAAAAAAGACCCAATCATTATACATCTGGCTTATCCTTATACTGGCAATGGTTTTTGGATTTTTCTGGGAATTTTCTCCCTTAGAAAATAAAAATTCACTACTTGAATCGATACCTGAAAAGGGTGATCAATTTTGGAGTTCTCATTTAAAATTAAATAGTGAGGAACAGGCTGTACTTGGCGATGTAGATGTCATTAAACGACTTTATCTATACAAAGATCAAATGGTTGTATTGACTGCCATTGATGGTACCCGCAACCGGCATGCGGTTCATGATCCTTTATATTGCTTTCGGGGGAGTGGTTGGGACATACTCGACTCTGATCGTCTCAAAACTCCAGATGGTTATGTTAGACATGTAACCATGGAAAAAGGTGATAGAAAGAATGAGGCATTATATTGGTTCTTTGATAGAAAAAAACGGCATGCATCAGCTATTGTTTACTGGTTCCAGACAACATTGCGCCGACTTTCTCTTGGACATTCGGGTAATGAACCAATTCTAATAGTATTGCAAGCAACCTCCCTCGAACCTGCTAGTCGAAATAAGATACTTTCAGATCTATTCTTTGAAAATAATATTTAACCTTCCTCAAAAAACTACAGTATTTACTTTGTCACAAAACTGTGTCTTTTGCTTTATGTATTCCCGATAACCTTACATATACGGCAATGATATCCCTGATTGAAAAGTCGTAAGTTATTAAATCGTAGTGAAATGTATTCAAATGTTAATCTTTGGATGGTTTGTTGCTAATAATAGTATAAATCAAAAACAATAGCAATAGAAAGGCATCTTATGGATTCAAAAAATAGAACATTATCGTTATTCATGTTTATAGATGGATTTGGTTGGGAAATCGCCCAAAAATACGGGTTTATGAAGGATATTCTCACGACTCAACAGCCATTGCAAACCGTATTTGGATACAGCTCCACATGTGATCCGACAATTCTAACGGGCAAAGACCCCCAGGAGCATGGGCATTTTTCCTTTTTCTACTATAGACCAGAGGTCTCACCCTTTCATTTATGTCGGTACTTATCGGTACTTCCTAAAAGCATTACTCGGAGAGGGCGGATAAGACGGTATATGAGTAAGGCTATACAGAAATACTATGGTTATAACGGATATTTTCAAATTTATAATATGCCATTCAAACACCTGCCGCTGTTTGATTATTCGGAGAAAAAAGATCTATATCAACCCGATGGCATTAACAATGGATGTTCAACTGTATTCGATGATTTTAGGGACGAAAGTGTAAATTTTCATATGTCAGACTGGCGTCTTAAAGAGCCAGCAAATATAGCATCACTGAAAGACCAGATTAATCATCGAAGTATTCAATTTGGTTATTTGTTTTGCGGCTCTCTTGATGGCGTACTTCACCAATATGGTACAGATCATCCACAAGTGCAAAAAAAACTTAATTGGTACGAAACTGAATTTCGATCGATTATTAAATTGGCTGAAAATAATTATGACGAAGTACGTGTTTGTGTTTTTTCAGATCATGGCATGGCAAATGTTACCAGCGGTGTTGATATCCAATCGGTCATCAATGAATGTGGCTATACCTTTGGTGATGACTATGCTGCAGTTTATGATTCTACAATGGCACGCTTCTGGTTCTTCAATGATAGTGCAGAAAAGGATATTAGGTCAGCGTTATCTTCCGCCAGTGGTGGCCGTATTCTCAGTGATGAAGATCTGAGTAACTATAAATGTCAGTTTGAAAATAAGATTTATGGTGAACTGTTTTTTTTGATGAATCCCGGTACCATAATTTGCCCAAGTTTTATGGGAGAAACCATGTTGGAAGGAATGCATGGGTATGATCCAAATCATCAAGATTCGACAGCGTTTATTGCATCCAACGCTTCTACCGGTGCTCTCCCTAATAAATTGCAAGACATGAAGAACTATATGAAACGGAGTGTGGCCGCATAATGAAAAACGAGAATAAAATCAAACACATTCTTTGGATTAATATCTTTGCAAACTTTACTGGTGGATGCGAACACTATATCAGTCAGACAGCTGCATTATTGCAGGGACAGGGTATTCGCAATACCGTTCTTTATGACGTCAAGAGCAGGGTAGATAAAGAATTTACATCGTCATTTGATGCTGCGTTTCCTATTGTTGATATAAAAAAACAACTTTTAGAGCTTAATCCTGATATCGTCTATATACATCAGCTGACAAACAACAATGTACTCCAGGCAATTATAGATTCACCGTATCCAGCTGCGAAGTTTTTTCATGATCATGAATTATTCTGTTTACGAAAACATAAAATCAAGGCGATATCTGGCAATCCATGCACAAAGACTACCGGATTCGGATGTTATCCTTGTCTTGGATTCGTTGGTAAAGAAGATGGTAAATTAAAATTCAAACGTCTCGCTTCCTTGCAGAATGATCAGAAACAACATCAAAATTTAGATGCTTTTATTACGGGTTCTTCCTATATGACTTTGCATATCCAGGACCACGGTTTTGATGCCAACAAATGTTATACTATTCCACTGTATGCAACGCCAGCGTGTTCATTTGGCACTGAGTTACATGAGAGTCGAAAAACTGCAACATTTCTATTTGTAGGCCGTCTTGATCGTGGTAAAGGCTGGGATGTTGTTTTGAACGCCATGGTAAAGCTGGATGATGCAACCCTTTTTATTGCCGGTTCTGGGAAAGATGAGGCTAAAGCACGTCAGTTTGTTGAATCAAATGGGCTGAATGATCGAGTCAAATTTTTGGGTCATATCACACAGGCTGAACTGATCCCTTATTATCAACAGGCTACTGCGCTTGTGGTTCCCTACAGGGGGCCGGAAACGTTTGGCCAGATTGGGCCTGAGGCAATGCGTTTAGGCATCCCTGTTATTTCTACCAATATCGGCGGTATGTCCGAGTGGTTGATTCAAAATCAGACAGGCATCGCAGTGCCACCGGGTGACGTGAAAAAACTGGCCGACGCTATGAAGGCATTAATAGATAAGCCAGAAGATGGTTCCAGGATGGGGTTAAATGCAGTCGACTATTATAACCGCAAATTCAGACCTGAAACCCATATTAAAAAACTGTTGGAAATCCTTAACAACGTAGTTGTAAGCCATCAGGATTGTTGGGGGCGGTTTACTCTCGATGGTGGTGAAATGGTTGAACGTTCTCTCGCGGGCGCCGTAAGGCAGGTGGCGATGCTAGTACAGACCATTATTCCGTCTAAGGATTATGTCAGTTTACTTGTTCTCGGTGGATATGGTCGTGGAGAGGGTGGTGTGGAAGTTAAAAATGGTATTGAGAGACCGCATAATAATATCGATTTTATGCTGATTACCCGAAACCTGCGCAAACTACAAAATAATAGCACTGAGAAACGACTCTCCTCTACAGTTATAGCATTAGCGGATAAATTGGGAATCGACGTTGATTTCAGTATGGTTTCCGCGCAAAAACTAAAGCGGGAACAGCCTTTAGTTATTTGGCATGATATGTATCATGGTCATAAGGTAATCATAGGCGATACCGGCTTTTTTAAGTCACTGACTCGTCATCAATTTGCGTTTGATATATGTTCCCGAAATATACGAAATTTACTGGTAAACAGAGGGATGCTTTTATTGATAAATGAACTCATATTGAAAAAAGATACAGTTTCAGAAACAGATAAGCGAACCGTCATTAAGCATGTTATGAAAGCGATAATCGGCTACGGCGATGCGTTACTTTATTTTCTCGGGCAATACAGCTGGAGTTACGCCGCGAAACAGTGGCGCATGAGGAAAGCTGATGGCGTTCCAGAAGCATTTAAGGCTTTATACGAAGAAGCAATGACATTCCGGTTCCATCCGAATTATGATAAATACATGAATGACGATCTGAGTTTCTGGATGACCTCGATTCGTTCGATTTTAGCCGACATCCATTTGTTATGTGAACAAAAGCGATTGAGGTGCTCTGACTTTACCTGGGATAATTATTTGGATAAGGCCCTAACTTTTGCTCTTTTTGATATCACTACCGCGAAAGATATCATCAAGAAATTATTCTACCTGATTAAACCCAAACGCAATGGCATAAAGAGTTCACTATCGTGTCGATCTGCTCTAGGGTATGCGACGAGTAGCCAAAGAGATATCATCCCGCTCATATTCCCGTATGTTGCTTATCGAATGATCGACACAAAATTTGGCATGGTAGTTTCAAAAATTTTACAAACCAGTGATCAAATGACTGCCGCATTCATCAAATTTTGGGCAACCTACGAAAATCCAAATTTTAATACCTTCCAAAAAGAAGGTGGATTATGTGAATGAAAAGGAGAAATAAGTAGGTGTTTGTAGTTAAGCGTGTAATCACTGTTGTGTTCGGTACGGTTGGAAATAGATCTCCAAAAAACGCCAATTACTTGGCTCACTACAAACAGCTAACACTGACACCTGACACCTGAAACCCTAAACTTTAACCCTAAATTAACCTTTGAACCTTTAACATTTTTTAACCCCTGACACCTAAAACCTAACACCTAATAAAGGAATCATCATGATCTGGTTAACTGGAGATTTACATCATACCAGCCTGAACACAGGCAATCAATTGCATTGCAATAAAACTGAAATTTGTGTCGCCCAGGATTATCTGGGATTATTGGAAGCTGCCAATGTTAATGTGACCTTTTTTATCTCAGGGAGATCGTTTGCTGAAGAATGGAAAGACCTTAAACCAATTTGCGATCATCCTCTTGTTGAATTTGGCGGTCATAATTACGATTGCTTTCAGCCTGAACTTGTTCATCGGGTATGGAAGAAATTAGTCGGAAGTTATAACGGACCAAAATGGGTTCAGAAAAATGACGCTATGAAAACCATTCGCACCATACAAAAGCGAACCAATAAAACAGTGAAACTATGGCGAAACCATATGTATATGCATGGCCCCAACACCGAAAACGTATTATCTGGCTGCGGTATTGATCTCTGTACAGATGGTGTCGAAAAACAGTGTTGCGGGCCAAAGTCCCACGAAGCAGGAATTTTTAACTTTCCCATAAATGTCATTCCTGATCATGAACATTTATACCATGCTGAACGCACCCCCGAGTGGGTCGAAAATTGGGTGCGCAGGTATAATTGGTCTGATGATTTTGGGTCAGATTCATATTATATCGACGAATGGGCAGATCTGGTCATTGAGCAGCTGGAAGAAAACGAACGACTTGGACTGATTTCAAACATGATTATTCATCCGATTACTATGTATCTATGCGATAAATTCAATGCATTTAGGCGTATACTCGATTATCTCTCAACTAAAGAAACAATTCACATGGAACCCCAGCTTTATAAGCTGGCTGCTTAAACTTAATTAGCAACAACTTTCGAGGCCTCCATTTAACCTCTGTGAATATAAACCAAAACTTTATCCGGGCAGTAGACCAGTTTGTAGTTAACCCAGTCATGGGTGTTAAACGTATTATGCATGTCAATCTATTGAAACAGCGATGACTCGCTTAACTACAAACGCCTTATCCGCCAATTGAAAATATGTGTAAAAATTTTAAGCTTCAAAAGAGCAACTTTCACGCCCGCTATACGGCCGTGATTAATATAAAAACAAAACTTCGGTTGTCGCCGTTTGTCGTTCCGTCTTCAGGCGGAAGTTTTTGGCATGCTTTGGCATGCTGATTTCTAAACCGGCTAAAGCCTCTGCGGAGACTTCCGCTTAAAAGCGGAACTACAAACAGTTGTCTGCAACACCAAAATTAACTGAAAAATCATCAAGTTTCAACTTCAGACTTATCTAATCTGACACCTGAAACCCTAAAATACTTAAGCTTCAAAGGAGCGACTATCAAGGCCTCCGATTCTCGGTCTTGGCTAATACAAAACGAAACTTGGTTTCAGGTGTCAGGTTTCAGAAGATTGAAGATCATTGGCACAGGTTTTTGACACCTGAACACTGAAACCTGACACCTAAAAAAACTTTAACTTTCAAAGGAGATGCTATGAAAAATAAGAAAAACAACATCATTGTTAACCCCCAATCCCTAAAACCTAACCCCTCTCACACTCCCATCCCTATAATTATGCGCACCTTCAATTCTGCGTGGGTGGTTGATCAGACTTTGGCGGCATTATTTTCACAAAACTTTAAGGATTTTGAACTGTATATAGTGGATTCAGGATCAACAGATTCGACCCTTGATATAGTTAAGAAATATCCGTGTCAACTGCATACAATTCCGACGGGAAGTTATTATCCAGGTAATGTCCTCAATGAAGCAATTCTGAAAACTGACGGCGATGTGATTCTATTTCTCAATTCAGATACAGTTTTACTGAGTTCAGATTCCTTACAGCACCTTATTAAAGCGTTTGATGATCCTGACGTTCATGCGGCATATGGAAGACAAATTCCTAGACCTGAAGCGGATTTGTGGGTACAGCATGATTATGCAAAAAGTTTTCCATCTGTAGAAGATGCGCCGGATTGGATTACTTTGTCGTTGCCTATTGCAGGATTACGCAGAGAAACCTGGAAAAAGCACCCGTTTTACGATAAAGCGTGGGGATCTGAAGATACAGAATGGGGACATTGGGCCAAATCTCAGGAATGCAAAATTAAATATGTTCCTGAAGCTATTGCTATGCACTCACACAATTACACATTCAAGCAGCTTTATGGACGCCGGTTTATTGAGGGGGAAGCTGACGTATTCATTTATGACAAAGCCACATCACTTCTCAAAATGATAATAGCATATAGTAAATCTGCGGTTAAGGATAGTATTCTCTATGTCAAACACGGTAAGATATTTGGTGCTTTCAAAAACATTGCCCGTCGTTTTGTTTATCACTGGGGATATTATAAAGGACAAAACTGGGGGCAAAGACGGTTATTGATAAATGATTCTAATACGGCTGTTGGTCAGATGGTTGTTCTAGGTAGCTATGGTAAAGGGAACTGACATGCCCTGGCAATCAGAAATACAGATAAATTCTAAAGTCACAAATTGGTGTGTATTCACCGGTGCCCCCTCATCTGGTAAATCAACCGTTATCAAGACCCTTAACAAAAGAAGGGGGTACCATGTTATTCCTGAAGTAGCCAGAAAGTTCATTAAAGATCAACGAATTTTGGGGCAGACGATTGAAGACCTCCGTGCTAACGATATCCAATTTCAAGAACAGCTTTTGCAAATGAATTTTTACTTAGAAGATCAATTACCGGCTGACAAACTAATCATGCTTGACCGAGCTGTGCCAGATAGTATAGCCTATCAACGAATAAACGGACACATATCTATTCTCGATATGGAGCGTGCTAGACATTTTATATACAAACGAATATTTCTATTTGATCCTTTACCGTTGGTAAACGACACTGTGAGAACAGAGCAAACATCTGAGCAAATCTATTCTATTGACAAAGAGCTGTATCAAGTGTACACCGAATTGTATTACAATGTTATTCGAGTACCTGTCATGTCCGTTGATGATCGTGTAAATTTCGTATTAGAACATATTTTGACATCAATATAAGTAATAAAATCTGGTTTACCGCAAAGCCGCTAAGACGCAAAGTTGTAAAGATTTTTTTTCATGTATTTGAAAGTTTATTGCGTAAACAAAATCTTATTATGTAGTTTTCTATCCTTTGCGTCTTAGCGGCTTTGCGGTAAATAAAATAGATTGATATATGTCTACTCTCCTTTAACAAATTCCACACAACCTAGTCTGAAATTCCCCACACGTTCAATCAGATAAACCCGGCACACAAAGTCACAAAGTCCTAAAATCAAGCATGATATAATATGAAAATACCATTTGGCCGTCATGATGCTCCCTCAATAAATGAACAAAGAGCCATTAAATGAAATTTACTAAAGAAGGAATATAATGATGCCAAATAACATAACGAATAACAAGCGTCCAAGGGTGCTTATGATTGCAGAACAATGTAATCCAGAGGGATTTTCTGTGCCGCTAGTTGCATATAAATTATATGAACGAATCCGTGAATTTGCTGACATTACTTTAGTTACCCATGAACGTTTCAAAGCCCAAATTGAGAATGTCAGGTCAGGTCATGAGGTTGTCTACATAAAAGAAAGCCGTTTGGCAAAATTATATAAACGTTGTGTGCATGCAATTACCCGACGTAAAGATATTTTCTGGCGATTAGAGCAAATTCTAACGTACCCGTTGTATGCAGAATTTAATCACCGAGTATATGCACTTTTAGGAAACAAAGTCAATAGCGGACACTATGATGTTGTCCATGGCTACACACCCATAATTCCCAGATATCCCTATAAAATCGTCAAAAACTGTAAAAAAACACCATTTTTACTAGGACCCGTAAATGGGGGATTGCCATTTTTTAAGCAATTTAACGAAGTTAGAAAATCTGAATGGGCAATATTGGATTACGTCCGAAACTTTAATCGCCTGATTCCTGGATATACCAAAACATATAAAACCGCAGATCATATTCTTGCTGCCTCCTCAAATACCTATAATCAGCTAACTGAGTTATTCGATATCGAACCTCACCGCATGAGTATGTTTTACGAAAACGGTCTGACAAAGTCATTTTTTAATACCAAAGCTCCGACAGATTCAAAAATCTGTAACCTGCTTTTCTCTGGCCGCTTAATTAAAGTAAAAGGCCCAGATATGGTTATCGAAGCGATTGCTGGATTGAGCTCTGAAATTAAACAGCGGGTTCATTTAACATTGGTCGGGGAGGGCGTTGAACGACAAAATTTAGAAGCCAAAGTTCAAGAATTGGGCCTTGATGATCAAATTACATTTACAGGTTGGGTAACACATAATGAAACACTCGAGTACTATAAAAAATCCCACATTTTTTGTTTTCCATCCATCCGTGAATTTGGCGGAGCCGTGGTCTTAGAAGCTATGGCCAATGGGCTGCCTTGTATCGTGACCGACTTTGGTGGTATCGGTGAGTATGTTACCGAAAACTGTGGTATTAAAATTCCCATGACATCCAGAGAAGATATCGTTAACACAATGACTAATGCAATAAAAGAATTGGTCATTAATAGGAAAAAACGAAATGAATTAAGCGTCAATGCCGTTCAACGAGCCCGTGAGTTTGAATGGGCAGCCAAGGCTCGGGATTTATTAGATGTCTACAAAAAGTTGATCAAACAATCTGACAAAGTTAAATCTGGTTCAAATAGTGAGTTAACAATAACTACCCGACCCAAAAGCGATGTTAACAGCCGGCAGTCTGTTATTCCGGCTATATCGGGTTATCCGATCCACACCACTCTAAACCCGATGATCATAGCTGGGGATAAACTCTAAGTTTTTGGGGAAAACTATGCGCAAATTAACGACCATAAACAGTGTTAAAAACTTAACTGAAACAGCGATAATCCTCGATGAGTACCAGCGCTTTAAGGAAACTGGATTTTCGGCCTCCCTAAACGATTTTCACGAGCAAGACCGCACGCTAATCCGCGATATCTACAGCTTTGTAACGGATCTTCGAAAATATTATAAGTTATTATTGAGTTGTAATGGACTTATTTTTGAACTGTTTACGTTCTTCTACGAGTTTTTTTGTAGTGTACACGCTTTTTGAACTACATGAAATTACATCGGGTAAAGTTAT
>JAJFLO010000278.1 GCA_021772675.1 Verrucomicrobiota bacterium
TTTAGCGAGTCGATAGGTGCCATACACTCGCTGAAGCGTCGTTAAAACTTCCGCCTGAAGACGGGACTACAAACCTAACCCCGTCTGTGTTTTGCGTTAATTTTCTTATATATAAGCACTTGTATTCTAAGTCGTTACTATTTGCAAACAAAAACCCCGGCGAAGCCGGTTAAGTTCAATTGTGAGTTATTTACGGGGGACGCCACTCTAACAACACGCCCATAGGCAATTCTTTTGCCAAATACTTACCGTCAATTACTAAAGAAAGTATAGGTATAGCCCGGTTTTCTCACAAACTTTGTGGTGAGAAAGCTTAGATTGCCTATATTCAATGGTTTGACGTAGGTGAGTGGATAACAGTGTGTCGAGTTCTGCTGAGCAGAATCGCGAGACAAGTTAAGACTTTGAATTTAGCCTGATTAATTCATCCGGCTTCTATTGCGAGCGCATATCTCACTTCATCTAAGCGAGTTATGAAGAACCCGAATACTGGAAATAGTTCACTATTCCTTCGCCTTCGGAATCTCCATAACTCATTGATCTGAAGCAAGCTAAGCACTCTCGTAACAAAACCGTATGAATTAATCAGGTTAGGTGATATTTGCTTTTGTAACAGAAGTATTGTGAGAAATCCGAGTTAGTAGTAAAAATTAATAAGTATTTCATCCTCTACAGTTTAATTTCATTTTCTACCATTCGCTTTGCCAGATCCTCCATATTAACTTTGGGTGTCCATCCAAGAGATTTAATTTTTCGCGGATCACTTACAAGCGCTGCATATTCTGCCTCATAATCTGGTATCGTGATTAGGCAACTTTCCAAAGATATTCCAACAATATCACAGCAGGCAGTTGCGAAATCCCACACCGATTTCCCAATACCATCCCCAATGCACGCTTCGAATACTTCGTCTTGATTTACAAGAAAAATCATGGCGGCAACCGCATCCCCAGCCCACATCCATTCTTTAATGACATCGGGATTACCAATGCTTAATGACTTTTGTATTCCAAGGTGAATATCGACCACACCTTTTACAACCTTTCGAGCTATTGAATTAGAAGGACGCAGATGACTTTCATGATTAAACAAAAATCCCACATACACCTTTTGGCCACGCTGTCTATAATATCGCACGATTTGAAGAGCCTCAACCCGTGCCATTGCATAGGCGCTATCGGTTACTAATTCATTTTCCTCTATTATCGGGCATCCCTCATTTTTAAAAACAAGGGCACTGGATGCAATAAATACTTTTGAATTTGGCACATGTCTATCAACGGATTCCATTACCGCAAGTGCTCCATCAACTATAGCTTTGTGATTTTCAAGCACAAATTCATGCCAGGTTGAAGATTTTGCAGCAAGATGAAATATTATTTCCGGGCGATATTTCTGAATGACAGCTTCGACACTATCGAAATCAGAAACATCTAAGGGGGGACCGATATCACCACCGTTATGTGTAAAAGGAATGACCTTGTAACCAAAAGATAATAACAAATTAATTAAAAAAAAGCCGTCTTGGCCGCCCGCGCCAAATATGATTACACATTTATTCACCGCCAAGATTCGATGTCCTTTAATTCATCCCGAGCGTAATCAAATACAAGTCTTGCATCTGGGGCACCATCACAATAATCGGGAATTTGAGTGTCATTTACACCTGAAAAGGTACTTTTAGAATTAAAATAGTCGCGAAGTTCTGACAATGAGACCGCATTGTTGGCGCCCAACTCATATAACTCTGGAGGAGACGAAAGTAACTGAACAATTCTTGAAGCAACCCAGCTTACATCTACATATGCATAACGGGTTTCCAAAGCAACATAGACTTCTCGATTAACAAGTAGATCATGGAGTGTGTCCTTTTTTCGATTTCCCCCAAACATTGGGCCTAATCTAACGACCTTACCGCCTTGTGCCAAACATAAGAATTCGCAAGAACGACGATTACGTCCATAGTTTATGTCCATTTGAGTTTTACACGATAGTGTTGAAAGTAAAAGTAGCGGTTTTTTACCAATATTTCTTAATATATTGTATGTTTTTTCAACGGTTTCAATGAAATCTTTTTGAGGATCTGATTCTGCTTTAAATCGTCCGGCTGGATTCGCTGCATGTATAACCATTTCCGCATTACTGATCAATTTATTAAGATCATCGCCTCTGACAACACGAATCAGATTATAATTGACATCATCTTCAAGTGCTTTGCATATTTGACTACCCACAAAACCACGTGCACCTAATACGGCAATTGTACGCACATTATTTTTCATGGTCATTCTTTTTTACTGAACGTTTTTGCTTATCAATATATGTTAAATATTCTTCGTCAAATGGAATAATATCTTCGTAAATTATTGGTGGATTACTTTTGTCCCATTCTTTTGTTAGCATTGAAATACAAGTTGACTGAGTTATCGCATGTACGGCATGTGCTGTGTTTTTAGGAGTTTTAAAACAGGTCCCTTTACTCGCATGCATATTAATTTCCTTCCCTGTTTCAACATCTTTAGTAACCATGACTACAGTACCTTCGACAATCAGAAAATATTCCGTAAAATCGGGATGGTAATGGTTGCCTCTAATTTTATTTGGAAGGAAATATAACATATTAAACTCAACGATAGGTTCATCTGGAATCCACGTAAAAATTGCTCCTCGACCATCCTGAACCGTAGATATATTGCATGACGAAGTTATTACTTCAATAGCTCCAAACATCTGTTTCATTTTGATTCTCCTGAATTAACTGTAATAAAATGAGGATATGGAAGTGGTACTAACAAATTAATAGTTTTACCAGGTGGTAGTGCTTTTTTGATAATTTTAATGAAAGTATCTTTATAATAATAAGGTAATACCAACAGATATTCAGGCAAATTTAATAAATAAACAGACTCATCAACGATTGGTATGAATGTACCTGTTGTCTTAGTACCTATTTTCTTTTTGCTGTTATCTAAAATACATGGGATTTGATTTGTATCTGCATCAATTAATTGAAGAAGCATGTTTCCCTTTGTGCTTGCTCCAAATGCCCATAATGGCTTGTGTTTCGATGAAATATGTGTCACAATTTCTTTTATTGATTGTTTTAGCAATTGGATACGGCTATTGAATGCAAATAATTCCTCATAGGTATTTGTTTTATTATCGATTTCAAATTGTTTAATACCAGGGTAATCAATTCTATAATATTTTGCTGGAAATGCATCTGGATTTTTGACTATAAATACACGAAGACTGCCCCCATAACTATCAACTTGTCTTGCTTCTACAATATGTAATCCTACTGATGAAAGAAGATTTTCAAGGGAAAGCAATGAATAATAAGCAACATGTTCATGAACAATATTATCAAGAATATTATCTCTCAGCATTGTTCCAACGTAAGTCATCTGGAGGACCCAAACTGTTTCATCGTCCATAATTTCTAACACGTCTTTTACAAATGTTAATGGATCATTTAGATGATAAAACATCGCAATGCTCGTGATCAATTTTGGACTTGGCAATCCTAATTTGCGATAGGTCTCGGCATCGAAGTGGGCATGAATATATTGATAATCAGGGGCCAAGAGGGTTTGCACCACGCCTGCCGCAGCGTCAATATTAACCCTGGCCTTTACTGGCTTATCAATCAGGCTTAATAGCGTTCCATCATTTCCGCCAATGTCCAGTACGATATCGTTCGATTCTATTGGGCAAACTTTTTGCGCATCGTCTAGCACCTCTTGAAGAATTTTCTTCATATTGGCGGTAATTCCGCTTTCATATGGATAATGATCAAATACATATTGTAAGTTATATATTTGAGACAATTGGATCAGATTACATTTTGGATTGCTACATCTGGTGAGGTTTAAACTTGATGCATGAAAATCTTTTGGTGGGGGATGATTCTCAGAAAGAAAAACGGCACTTGGATATTGTTTGCCAATTAATACGATGTCACTAGTCAGGGCCGAATTACATGAAATACAGGTGTTTCTTTTTTGTTGCACTGGCATGAATAAAATCCTTTTGTTAAATATTTATCTGCTTAGCCTGCATTATGCATAAACTTTAGCAATGATCCTCATTGCTAAAGTTTATGCATAATGCAGGCTAATTTATGACGGAAGATTTGGCAATTTCCTTTTTCCTATAATGTTACCTTTAAATCCACTCAGCTGTCGATCATTGTGTCGAATCACAAAAACTGACAGGCATTGAATCTCGAACAAGAAATATTGAATCACTAAGTTTTTTCCTCATTGTGTTTGGTCGTATTTATACGTGTGACAAAAATTGAAATAAGCTCGTTATTTTCGGCAGTCAGCGATTTCAGTTCTGATATTGAGATAATAAAATTGGCTTTGCCAATCATCAACAACCAAATCCCTATTTCCCGGAGTTCCTGAAGCAATATTTTCATCTTGTGGATAACGTTGGGTCGAGATTCGGCTTTTTAATCTCCTCCATAGTTGGGAGCAGGCGACATTCTACTGCGAATAAGCTGTCCGGTGATGCGATTATCCGCTTTTGTCTTCAACAGAGACTCACCGACGCGAATAATTCGGATGGCAAAATCTATTAGCCAATCTTCCAGATCATATTTTCTGTTATCTTCCGCCATTAATTATTCCTTGTTCGACATTCGAATTCCCAAAATAGGAAGTTATTTAATTTCCATTCCTTAGGTTATTGCAGTGACAGTATTTGTTGACTTTTCCTGGGCAAAAAATGCTTGACTTTATCGTAAAGTCAAGCAGGAAAACCTCTCTGTTTATGCCTATTTTTTGTGCAACGTTATATGCTTTTAGCAAACACCAATCATCAATTCTGGTCGGTCCATTTTACGCTTGCCTTTTCTCGCTGGAATCATATTTCAATGATTATCATGAACTCCAGCAAAATTAGTGCAAGAATGGTGTATATTTATTTCGTCACAAACTTTTACTCCATCAATTCAGACATCTATTCTAAATATTTTAGAGTGGAATTCTAATTAGACGTACTTGGATAATATGATGATATATGTAACTACAGAGCTGAGACCATGCAGGAATTGAAGAACTATGATCATTTATTTTGTAGCGATGAAATGCTTAATAAATATAAGCAGGAATGCCAAACAGTTTATGAGAAAACTATTCCATTAGAAGTAATAAGAATTTCAAATGGAATAGTACATCCGCTTCAGCTATCTGAAACAAACATGGTTGAAAATAATCAATTTGGTGGTGTTACTGATGAAAAATTCAATTTTATCGAATTGAGCTTAACCAATAGAGTAAGTCCGCCAAATTTTGTCTGCAATTTTAATAAATGGTATAAGGGGGCCAACCCAAATTATAATGAATTACAGATTAATTACGTTGATGAAGACGTTGTATTTATAGGCGCGTTATCTAAGCATTATGGGCATTTTATTTTAGAAGGTTTGGCGAGACTTTGGTTTCATTTGGACTACGCGAATTTAAAATATAAGTGTGTTTATATATCCGAAGATGGAGAGGACAAATTTAATGATTGTTTTAAATATTTTGGAATTGAAGAACAAAATATTTTTAAAATTACAAAACCAACAAAATTTAGAACAGTTATAGTCCCTGAACAGTCTATTAGGTTGCATGACTTTTATCACGTAAAATATAAAGAGACTATCGATAAAATAAAAAATAACATTAAACCTGCGAAATATGATAAAGTATATTTTTCAAAAGCGGGAATAGGAAATAACCGAGCTGTTGGTGAGGCATCAATTGAGCAGGTATTTATTAAAAATAATTTCAATGTCTTTCATCCTGAAAATTTGAGCATGTACGAAATGATTTCTATTCTTAAAGGATGTAAAGTCTTCGCAGCTACTTCCGCCACAAATATTCATAATTCGATATTCATGAGTGATCGCGAGACATTCATATGTCTAAACCGTTCAGCCCATTTTCATCCTATCCAGACTATGATCGAGAGGATGAAAAATTTGGAGAGCATTTATGTGGACGTTTTTCTTTTTTCATCAAGTAAAAATTTCGGCTGTGCACCATGCTTATTAGTACCAACAAAATATTTGTTTAACTTTTATGAAGCTCGGAAGTTTTTTTTTAATAAATTTTATCACTATCTGAATACACCACGATATTTCGTCAAGTTTGTTGATGCGAATATAGGGGTTACCCAAAGTTTGATACAGCTTTATTTAAAAATGAAAACAAGTAGATGGAAAATTGTTCGCTCAGGCACGAGAAGTATGCATCGACTTTATAGACAAATATTCGTGAGATAGGGTTCATTCACCAAACTATGATTAAGTTTGAGCTCACTTGCTGGTATGGAGCGTGCGTATGATAGAGGACTGATTGAGTATTAGTCTCCTACTCTTTTTTCCAGTATTTACCAGTCCAATCAATTTCCTTCATTTCTGAATCAATCGCATGTTTTGACCTGAAGTCATTCACTGCCGATTTGCAACCTGGCAATGCGTAATCATCGATAATGCAAAATCCACCACTTGATAGTTTCGGATATAAGCTATTCAAAGATTCCATGGTGGAACCATACATATCTCCATCAAGGCGGAGAATGGAAAGTTTTTCTATAGGCGCTTGTGAAAGCGTATCTTTAAACCATCCTTTTAGGAAAACTACCTGATTGTTTAACAGACCGTATTTCCTGAAATTATTTTCAACATCCTTTTTTGATACAGCAAGGTAAGTGTGAGTGTGATGTATATCACCTTTATCGGAAGGATATTTCTCCGCATCTGGCTTTGGTAGTCCTTCAAATGAATCGGCAACAAAAATTTTACGATCTTCTATTCCGTAGGCAGCGAGGACTGCGCCCATAAAAATACATGCACCTCCTCTCCAAACCCCTGTTTCAATTAAATCACCTTCTACCCTTTCTCCTAAAACAGTCTCAATACAGTATTGCAAGTTATCGAGTCGTTTGAGCCCGATCATTGTATCAGCATATCCAGGCCATATTATCCCCGTTATTCTCTGATCTTCTGAGAAGTCTCGTTTTTTGACTATCTGTAGTTTTCTTTTATCCAGAATCTTCGAAATGGCAGAAACTAGGAATCTTTTAACGGTTGAACGCTCATAATTGAAAGTTGTAATTGGTATTGGTGGTTCAGGCCACAATGTAAATGAGAGTGTGGTTTTCATTAGGTCTAGATAGAGCTGTTCTGGCGTTTTTTTCATTTGTTTTCCTTGATTAACTGATTTCTTAATAATACTGCATGCAGTATTATCATTTTCGGACTAGCTAAGCAGATTGCGAATCGACGTAATAGGGTAGTATTTCATCTGGAGTGCCAATCTTTTTCATTTTTCCTCCCTCTATCCAGACAACAAGGTCGCATTCTTCAACTGTTCTTAAACGGTGGGCAATGATGATTAATGTTTGTCTTCCTTTAAAACTGTTAATCGTTTTTTGAATCGCTTTTTCATTACGGGTGTCTAATGCACTCGTTGCTTCATCAAAAATCATTACTTCAGGATTATGATACAATGCGCGTGCAATAGCGACTCTTTGTCGCTGACCTCCAGAAAGCATGATCCCTCGCTCACCGATAATTGTATTAATTCGGTTAGGTAAATTTGCTAGGAAATCCATTGCTGCCATATCACAACACTTAAAAATTTGCTTTTCGTCAATGTCTTCTTCATTGAATGCAAATGCGACATTCTCAGCTATAGTCCCATCAAAAATGTATGGTGACTGAGAAATATAGCCGATTGAATAGCGCCAGGACATACATTGGTCCATATTTAAAGCATTCCCGTCGATCAATAATTTGCCACCGGTTGGTTGTAATAATCCAGTCAGGATATCAACAAGAGTGCTTTTACCGGCTCCGGAGGGACCAACAATTCCTACAGTATTTCCTTTTGGTATAGTAAAATTGATTTGCTCAAGCGCTGGATCGCTTGCCCCATCGTATTTAAACGAAATAGTATCGAGTTTAATTTCATCTTTTAGATTAAACTTGGCAATGGCATTGTCACGAACAGAAATAACCTCTTTTTCATGCTTTTCGAATTGGTCAAAATATTCAAATCCATTTTTGATATATGGAAGACTGTTACGAACCTGAGTTAGATAATTTACAATTCTGTTTGCGGCTGGCAAAACACGCCAGGTTGTAATGGCCAGCAGGGCAATTGTCCCGGTAGTTTCTAATGTTGATAAGTCCAGCTGAAAGAGCATTATGCAAATTGATAAATTAAGCATAAAAATCCCAATACATTCTACTATCCAGTTAGGTGCATGCGCAAATAGCTGGTGTAACGCATCCAGTCGGGCCAATATGTTTACATCCCTCTCATAGCCTGAAGTAAAAAAATCTTCTTTGCCATACGCTTTGATATCTTTTATTCCATGCAAAGATCGTGTTGCCTGTCTGTTAATTGTTCGACTACATTCGAAAGATTTCTTTGCAATCTTATCAATTGGGATTTTCATCTTCGTATAAATAAAAAAGGAACTGCAGCCTACTGTTGCGATTATTATTATGGAGACCGTAGGTTGTAAAATAACCATGTTACTTATCAAAAATGTAATAGTCAATACATCACTAAATAGAAGCAGATAAAGCCTAATTATATTCCCAAAATGATGTCGCCATTCGGTTGCGACAATGAGATCAGCTGAATTTTGTGAAAGGTGAAATTTGTATGGCATTCGCAGAAATCCCTCTAACAAAATTTTCCCGTAAAATCCGTTGATAAATTGACTATACCAGATATTCCAATAAATAAAGATTGCCAATGCTAAATTCTTACAGAGCACAAGGATAACAACAGTAATGCTTAATGTAATAATTAAATCACTGCCGCTATTCAAAAAGTCAAGTGGAAGTAATTCTTTCGCCCTGATAATATAATGAGATTTCACTACGACACTGGCATCAGAGAGGGTTGACGCAAATAGCGCGATTGTTCCAACAGTGATCGTTTCCAAACTAGATGTAATGAATACTGTTACAACCAGTAGCAAAAAATGTTTCTTGCGGTGTGACGGTAATAGGCTCATAATTCTGCAAAAAATTTGGGTCAGGCTATGAGTTGATTTTTGGGGCAATTGGCTCAAAATATCGGGTCTTTTACAAACGCTCTACTGATCATTTGTCCTTTCTACATTTTAGAAGTTTTTTTCTCCACTGAAGTGCCCAGTTTTTGGAGGTCCACGCATAACGTTTACAGAATTCATTTTTTGCTTTTTGTACCTTTGGCTGTTTCCACCACAATAATGGATTGTTATATATTTTATTGATTAGAGCAGCCGCTGATTCAGGAGAATAATGCAAAATCTCTGCTTCCTCTAGCAGCCTAAAGTAGGGTTTGGCAGATTCTCGTAGTAATTCAATATCTTTGTTCCAGAAAATTATAGATGGAAAATTCATCGCGAAGGCTTCGAGATACGTCGTCGAGTTATTTGTACCAATAAACAAGCGAGATTCTTGCAGTTGTTCATACAAAGTAGAATTTCCCCGATATATTTTTAGAGAAGGATCAAAATCACGAAAACGTTGAAATTCATCCCAGCCATAGTTCTCCATATATAGTCGAACTAATAGTAGTTCATGAACAGATGGGCAAACTGATTTAGCAAATCGTTCTTGTCCCTTTAAATACTCTAAAACTACTGAACTTGCCGGAATTCCAGGCATCTGGGTAGAGTATCGAAGTAAGTTTCTGATGATCCATAATATTTTTCCAGAAGTGTTAGGCTTTGGCCGACTTTCTATTAGTTTATTTGATGGCAGTGGTATAACTTTGGATTGCTTTTTATCTTCCCAGCCCCAACTGAAATAATAATCACTAACATGTATTTGGTGGCATTCTGATGCATTCCAAAGCCCTGTTCCCATATGGCCTCCATGCTGTCCGATTACAAACTTCATACCATTTTCAGTTTGCTCAGCAACCCAGCATTTAAAGACATCGTTTGTATGATATGCATTTGCAGTAAATGCCAATTCTGTTTCTTTTGGCCAACCGGAACAGTATGCATGATACCGAAGATTTTTATACCCTTCCACGTAAATAATAGGTATTTGTTTAGGAATTAAACTCTCAAGGCAGCGTTCGAATTCATTTTTAGATTGACGAAATGAGAGTTGTTTACGCTGATTTAGATCAACTTTAGCGCTGGGTGGTTCATTATGGTGAGGATATAAAACTGCGATTTGGCCCAATGAAAATTGCAGTAGAAATTCTGCCTTCGGCGTCAAATAACTATGTATAAATAAATACTTATTTGGAGAATTAAATTTCTTTTTCAATTTTTCAGATAGTTGTTTTACAGTGTAATACCTCCATCCAAAATGTTCTTTTTCTGGAAGTGATTCTTCTGACTCTTTGTTTATGATGGAATCATCAATAATTTCATAAGAAAGGTCCCCCAAAAATTGAATTATCTTACCATATATATAGTGATTATAACTATCAGAAATGAAAAATTTTTCAGTCTGTATCATATTTTCAGGTATAAATTCTGTATCGCCAAATTTTAAGATTTTAGTGTTCGTAGCCGTTCCACTTTTGATAACGGTATCAATTGATTGGAATCTGTCGAACAAAACACCAATAAAAGTATTAAGCCATGGCCCAATTAATATTCTCCAATAACGTAAGGAAAATGTTACCTGATGCAATTGATTCAATCGTTCTGCAAGGACGTCAAGATATCGTTCATAGACCTGTTGAGGATATCCATTTTTATTGAAAAGTTGCTCACGATCAAAATCATAGATTGGGGCTACTTCATAGTCTAACTTTGACCATGTATTTCGCTGAGAATAACGTTTGCACCATTCTCCGAGAAATAAAATTTTCTCACCATTTCCCCATGTTTGCGGATCAGCTGTTGTTACCAGCAGCATTTCTAAGTATACCTCATATTATGACGTGTTGATAGAGTCATTGTTACTTTCGTTGCATTCACTGATAAATAACAAACAGTTAGAAAAACAGTCATTTTATCGAATTCACCCAGTGGATTGCAGAATTGGTGCACTCTTTCAATCATCTTTGGAAAACTTTTTCTTCAAGTTTATAAGTATACATCTGGTTCCAGATTAATTTCTAAAGATAAAGATATTTTTCGAGAATTTGGATTAACAACTGTTTCATCAAGTTCTTTCGCAGAATATTGCAAACGCAGAAAATAATTACCGTCATTTTGGGGTAGGTATATGATGGAAGGGATTAAAGCACTAAAATGCATTTTATTTTTGAAATACATTGATTTCTTTTTGTCACTTATAATCAATTTTCCTTCGGTCGCCCCCATTCCGTGTCTAGCCGAAATAAGTGATGTATAGATATCGTTATGAATTACTTTCTTTCCTGTGAGATCGAATTTTTCCAATTTTCTACCACCGTTATGGGTAGAAAAAGATAACGTATCTTTTTCCCAGCCTTCAGGGTTAAATGTTATTGACAAGGGCCTTATAATTGATTGGCCGTGATTTTTTTGAAAAACAATATTTTTTGATATGGATATTTCATTATTATTGATTCGAATCTCCGTTGCAAATGAAACCTTGTTAAAAATATGTTTTCCGCGAATTAAAATGGAGTTTCTATTTATAAGAACTTCAGGTGTAACGTCATTCAGGTCTGTAATTTTATGTTTTCCAAGTCTGTCGATAATTGCGTGGCCGGAATAATAGTCTGCTCCTAGGGAAATATCTTCGAAGTATCCGTGATTCAGTGTGCCAAAGAGTGATTGATTACTTATCTCCTTAAAAACACATTCTTTAATGGCAAGACCTTTTGCTTTGTTCAGTACAAGCCGGATTTTCCGGTTTTCAATAAAAATATATTTGTCTTCTTCCTTACAGGAGAGGTCAACTGATTTGTGGGGTAATTTTAGTTGAATAAAATCTGATTGTTGGTGATTGTTTATGCCATATGCATTGTATTCCGATAGTGTATTTTTTAGATTCTGTTGATAATTCCCCCATCTTTTTTCGGTAATATGGGTTCTGAAATCACTCGCCCATAGGGAACAGAGCTTTTCCCAATCCTCGTCAATTTCGTTACCTTGACCTACAAGATGTTTGTATATTCTATAACAACTCGTGTTGGTGTAGAGATCATCTCTTCCTGTAGTTGCCCAGCGGTTTATGTTATATTTTTCCTGTTTTTTTACTGGTATGGGTTGCTCTGCCGATTCGAGCCGAATTTCATTTCCACCGTCGGGATGCGAAAGGCCATCGAGTGCTTTTGAGGGGAAAGTAAGTTTGGCCCACTTTTGTTTCTCTAAAAACTGGAAAAGCTGTTGTATTCTTTCCCACTCAGATTGATTGCCTATTTTTGCCTCGGCACTATATCGACCAGGGCGAAAATCAAATATTTCTGCGTCATTCGTGTAGAGTGGAACAAAACGGTCTTGGTTGCTGATGTGACTCTTAAGATAGTCTGCATATTCCTCTAGTTTATATTCATTATGAGCGTAACGTTGGAATTTCTGGAAGGCAATAGAGTCGGCCCAAATCAGAGGTATTTTTCGTTGTCCATTAGTCTCAACAACTTTCTGTGGGAAAAATCTCCATTCTTTAGGCCATTCAGGGTGATATTTCCTGGGATTGTTCCATTCCATGACAATGCAATTATAACCGTGATTCAGATAATGTTCTACAATTCCTGATGAATAAGCCATTTCATTAACAAGAGCAATATTTGGTCTGACTCCAAGGAGATTCTTGTATATTTGTAATCCAAGTTTTTGATTCCAATCGTTTACTACAGCTGGAACCAACGGCCCGATTAGCTGGGAATAGCCACTTCCGATAAATTCAACTTTTTTTTCCTTAATTTGTTTTTTTAATGTCTGGATCCAATTTGAATCTAAACGATTTATAATTTCTAAGGTTTGGCCAGATGCCTCAATTCCTATCGGAAATCCCATATCTGCTATATTCAAAATCGGCCAATAACACTTTCTCAACAGCAATCGGCGGTCATCCTCTTCAATGGAAGAGTACATTATATTTAAATGATATATTGTATATAGTTTGATCAAAATGAGAGATATAGGCTTATTGCAACAGATATGAACTACCAATAGGATAGTCTGGTCGACATTTTAATTGGCTTTTCATACTGTTTTATTCGATTGAAAATAAATTCCAGTGTTTGGGATCGCTATGATATGATCACATCGTTCAACAATGCGCCATTGATTGGTTTCTAAAGATGAAAAATTCAGATTTTAGTGGGATATGCCACTGATCTGTTTGATTTTGGAATATATTGGACTTTATTGCTCAACTTCAAAAACGATATTCTCAACTGCCTTTTCAGCTATACAAACTGCCTCATCACGTGTTTCACTAACTGCGACAACCCAACCAGCACGATGTGTGTGGTTTTCAATCTTGGGAATATAGTCTCCAGGTTGGTAGGTCGTGATCAATTCTAGGACACCTGGAATCTCCGTTGCGTGCTTCAATCCCTTGATCTTTTTCAGTTTGCCTTCTGGTGGGAAGAAATATCTTACAGCTACACCTCGGGTTAAAGATGGGGTCAAAAGGCTTTCATTTAATGGTTCGCCCATGGCATGACGCAGCGCGACTACCAACAGGTTAATACCCGTCGATTCGGGAATTAGTTTACTGGCAAACTTACCGCCACTGATCCTTGCTGCTACTTCTATGACCTTCGCGCCCTGTGGGCCATATATCATATCACCTTTTACAATGCAGTTTGTTATTCCAAGAGCATGGACTGCTCTGATAAATACGTCTTCAACTTCTTTTCGCTGCTCAGTCGTGAGTTCCGTAGGCATTGTTGCGCCGTTTTCAAGGACATGGGGGAAGAATCTATCCAAATACTCATAGTTTCTATCAGCAAATCCAGCGACAAATACCCTTCCATCACACGCCAAACCTTCTATGCTTATCTGCAAGCCTGGTTCGAAGACTTCAAGTATAACTCCATCATGTTTTACATTTTTTTGGGCGTATTCAAAAGCTGCCTCCAGATTTGAGTCAGCGTCAAGTTGTAGAATGCCCCGTGATCCACAGTTATCATTTGGTTTGATAATCATTCGCCCATTATGATCTCTCAGCATACGCTTGACATCGTCAGAATTGCCAGCCTTTGCAAATTGTGGTATAGGAATACCAAAACTAGCAAACATCTCTTTGCTAGCTAATTTATTGGTAGTAAGTGCCGCAGCTTCTATCGATGGTCCTCGACAGCCGATAATTTTAGAAACTTTTGCTACAGAAACGGGCAAGTCACTACCCACTAGCAGGATCCCCGTAAACGGTTTTTGGGAGTGGTACTGTTTTACAAAATTCGTAAAAACTTTTTCGTCATCCGGATTAATAACAAAAGACTCATCTGCCAACTCGAAACAAGCTGCCGAAGGGTTACAATCGACTGTGACAATGTAATAATTCATACTTCTGGCTTCAATAAATGCCTCTCGTTGAGGTATGCCAGCGGGATAGAGTAAAATGCGTTGCATCAATTTTTCTCGTAAAGTTGGACCAACTTTACACCACGTTTTTTCAGATAAGAAAGCTGCTCACTAATTTCTTCTTGGAACGCATAGCTCGAGATGATTACAGCATCACCATTGAACTTTTCTAGTGCTTTTGGTGATTGGATTGAATGTCCTAATAGTTTAATTCCTTGTTTATTGGGATCGTTATCATAGATGCCAGTGATTGATAGTCCATCAAGACAATAAATCCGATCAAGATCAGTAGTGTTATGTCCAGCGCCATAGATTGCAATGTTTTGTGCATCTTTTATATCATCAAGAGTTTCATGGATATGGTTAACAATCTGCTCTCGTTTACTGAGATAGTTTTCTGCTCTTGAAAATATCAATTTAGGATTGGCATAATCCAGGTCTTTATTTGGAATTGATGGACGGGCAATAACATGAATATTATGCCCTTTTTCTTCGAGTAAAATTATTTTAAAGCCTACAACTTCAAGCATTTTCTGAAGAGTTTCCGGTACAAAAACAGTAGGGTGAATCATTTTATAAACCATGGCAAGTTGGGGAGCGTTAATAGTCGGGACTGCAAGATAAAGGACTCCATCCTCACGCAGTTCTCTGCGGATTCTCTCTAATGTCGAGTGCGGTTCAAGGACATGTTCGAGTACATGAAACAGGTGAATAGAACCAAAGTATCCGGGACGCTCAGGAACAGATTCGTATATATTTGCAATGACATCAAGATTTTTTTCTGTATTAGCCCACTCCGCCATTTTACGAGATGGTTCAATTCCATGGGCTTTTATTCCTTCATTGTTTAACGTAAGTAGATAAGCACCATAAGCAGCACCAATCTCAAGTGCCGGGGCAATGGTTTTCACATCTATATATTTTTTGAGAAGGTTTACTCTTTGGGTAGCAAGTGCCTGAGACATAACTTCGCTGTCTCGATAATTTGTGACATAGTCTTCCGAATAAAACCGAGCCATTGCTTTTGCCGTCATAACTGGGTTATGGTACATCAGACCGCATATTGAGCATAGTACGTTATGACCAACTCGTTCAACAGGTTCACCGATGTTCAGTTTTACTGAATCTTGTGTTCCACAAAGTGGGCAAGGACGTTTGAAAAAAGTGCTGTCATCACCCATTTGCTTGCAAAAGTTAGGTTCTGTATTCGTATTTCTCATGGGAACTTTCTATTCGGACTGGTTATTCACTTAGCATGTCATAGCTCATTAATGTATCTTCTGGAATATCAATAGCTGCTATGCGACCGACTACGCGATCAATTTTACTAGCGTGGATTCCTGTACCAGGATTCTTTGTTATCAGCATTTCTCGTGTTATCGTCTCACCTTTTTGAATCGCGTGTTTGCTTACGACACTGCGGTGGTATTTTTCCCTGGTTGTCCATTCTTCTTCCGAAACCGTCTTCTCACCATCTCCCATGGTGCATTCTGTAATTCGAATATCATTCACAAATTTTTCAAGAGCAGGAATATCCAATGCAAATTTATGGTCGAATCCGGTAGCGTTTCTGTCAAATGTAACATGTCGCTCAATACTTACGGCTCCTGCAGCTACCGCCAATAGTGAGGATGTATCCTCAAATTCATGGCATGAATAGCCCACCGGAACACCGTAACGTTCCTCAAGAAGGCGGATTACTTTCAGATTTGCTTTATCAGCTTTATGGGGATAAATCGAGACACAATGAAATAATCCGAAGGGCAAATCCGCTTGGTTAAATATCTTAGCAGTTTGATCAATTTCCTCAAGGTAAGCCATACCTGTGGATAAAAGAACCGGAATACCCAATTCAGCTATATGCTCAATTAGGGGTATATCACTAAGACTATGACTTGCCAACTTAAGAGCTGGAATCGCGAGTTCAGCCATTTGACTCGCTGATTTTATATCAAAAACTGATGCAAAAAAATCAACACCAAGAGTTTTGGCGTAGTCTTTCAGCTCGCTGATGGCATCCAAATCAAATTCAATATGTTCTCGAATTTGACGGTAAGTTGAACCAAATAAGGGGTACCGATTATCTGGTGCGTTCAGCAACTTATGAATCGCAAGATTTGCTACGTCCCGTTTCTGGAATTTGACTGCATCGACTCCAGCTTCAACTGAGGATTTTATAAGTCCACGTGCAATGTTCAAATCGCCATTATGGCATAATCCAATTTCCGCAACTATGTAAACTGGCTGACTTTTTCCAATGATGCGGCTATTCCCAAGTGTCAAAGTACTCATTCATCCTCCAAAGCTAATTTCATGACTTAGGCAATCTGATAAACTCAACTTCTACCATTTTTATATTTAGTGAGAAATAAATTCTCTTCGGCGGGTTCATCAAATAGTTTATCGTATTCCAGCGTGAACTTATTTTTCAAGCACCCTACCATAATACTCTTGTCTAAGAAAACTTGGTTCCGTCTGTCATCTTCGTGAATTCTGTTAAATTCTTTCATGTTAACCTTCAATCCGAAATACCTGAATAACAAAGTGAAATTTGTCAAGAAAGTATTCATGCCTGATCAGAAGGTGTTTATCCTGTTTTAATTATCAACCTTTCAGGTGCATTGTCCAATGCGTGATATCTCGTTGAAAAAAACTCGTCATCTATCTTAAGTTTGTACTCATTTTGAATATGTTGAGTTTGAGGCCATGCTGATTTAACGGAACTAACTGTAGTACATTTCCATCATTCATAATTATCGTTGTCTGAGAAGACTATTTGTATACTGGCTGAATCGATCAGAATAAGTTCTTACATATCAAGTATATACCTTACAGGAGATCACAGCACTGTCAATATTATCGGTCCAGAAGCTCCTGGGCGATTCTACAAATCAATTTTATAGTCTCTATTGAACAGGGCTTTCAAAGTTATTGTTGAAAAGTAATGAGTCTTCTCAATTGTGAAATGAGGGTCAATAGCAGTCAGTGGTTCAGCAATATCTCATACTTGATTTCCATCCCTGACATCCAATTTCAGGATAGTTGGAGATTGTGATCATGTTCATTTATTTTTTTCCGTTCATTTTTTGATAAAAGTTCATTAGTAATTTTTAAGGCAATACGTTCAACACCACGTCCATCAACCAGGTTAGAGGCATGTATCGCCATGCTTCGCAACACATCCTCATTTTTGAGAATTTTTGAAACAGAATTGCTTATCGACCTTTGATCAATCTTTTCAAAGTGGCCAAGATTCACCGCAATCTTTTCATCCTCAAAAGCCGTTGCAGCAATTGCATGCTCTTCGGTAATGCCAATTAGTATTGACGGAACTTCACATGCAGCCAGTTCATAGGCAACTACACCGTAGGTCGCAATCGCCAAGTCTTTGTTACGCATGACGTTTGACATATCATAAACGTCATGAAGAACTTCAATGTTGTGAGGATACTCCTTTACAACATCTCTAATTTTCTTGTTATCTTTAAAAGCGGGTCCGAGAACAACAGTGATATCCAATTTGTTTGGAAGATCAGCCAAGCCTCTCAGAATCATAGGAGTTAAACAATATAAGTCAGAACCTCCTGTAGTTACAAGGATTCGATTTACATCTGATTGAGTTTTCTTGATTCGTTTTACAAATTCAGTACGAAGGAGCACCCATTCCCATCCAATATTCAAACTTCCCTTGTAAGCATTCCAATCTCGTCCCAATACATGGGGTACTGGTGGAAAGAAGGCTATGTCACTGGCAAAGGCACGTTCACTTGGGTCATCAAGTGAAACTATCAGGATGCCAGACTGACACATTGAATCAACGATTGAAATAGCCAAATCATCGCGCATGTCAAGAACCACAACGCTTGCTTGTATGCTCTTTGCCAGAGAGCCAAACCATTCATCTACATTCCATCCAGAAACGGTTTCATCGGATGTGATAACTAAAAATCCAGTTTTCCTAATCTTATCAGCAGCAGTTTGATCTTCACGGAGTGCGAATACTACTCTAAAGCCGTGTTCCTGTTTTAATATTTTTGCTAATTCTAAACATCGAACCAAGTGACCATAGCCAATTCTGTGAGAAGCATCACAACGGATCAACGCGACCGAAATTTGTCTATTTTCTTCATGGACAATCCAGGGAGGAGTCCCTTCTTCTTGCATTAATTTTACGCATTCACGTAAATCAACGATCGTACCATTCCTGTAAAACTTACTATAAACCCAGCGTATCATATCTAAATCGGCTTGTGAATCCACTGACAAATGGTAATTCCCAAGTAGACTATTTTCCATATTCAACTCGATAGTTTGCAGCTCCTTGTGGTGTTTATTTGCAAACAATGTTACATGTTCCCTGGCATCGTTATTCTCCCTTCCATTCTTAAATACCCATCGAAGTGCACTTGCAGTCAGTGCTCCAGCTCCCTCGTGTGCATGCTGAACATTCTCCATTACTCTCCCATACTCAGCATTATGGACAATCATCTGGTCCAACCAATAGTCAATAAATTTCGGATCGAACAATGTAGCGTCTCCAGTTATTCTTATTATAATATCAGCATCTGTTTTCGCTAGCGCTATCATGTACCGTTCAAGGACGTTGTCCTCTGGCCCACGAACTACTATCACCCCACATTCGATAGCCAATTCAGCCAGAGCATTGTCTCCAACCTCACGGGATGTTGCAACCACTATTTCACTTACTTTGTTTATGGCGCGCGCGCGCTCTATTATATGTACAAGAAGAGGCTTTCCTTCAACATGTTTTAGCATTTTTCCCGGACATCTCTTGGATCCCATTCTTGCTTGAATGACTGCAACTATCTTTGGACATGGCGTATTTATTTTCTTCTCCATTCTATGTATGAATAAACGACTTCCGTGTTTTTTAACTTGATAGTATAGGAATTTGTATTGTAAGTCATTCTAATTTCATATTTTAAATAAATTTTACAGAATCTCTTGATAAGGAGTGTGTGTGGGTTTGTAGTTCCGTCTTCAGGCGGAAGTTTTACAGACGCTTCAGTGAGTGCGTGCTACTATTGACTCGCTAAAGCTCATCTGAGGCTTCCGTCTAAAGACGGGACTACGAACCTTACCCCGTCCGAGTTTTTCGTTGATTCGATTGTATAAGCACTTGTATTTTAAGTTACAATTGATGTGAGACGAAAACCCCGGCGCAGCAGGTTAAGTTCTATTAAAATACTTAAGTCTTACAATTTCTTTTTAGCTGTATGTCTATACCCTATGAAAAGACTTTTTAAAATAATCCGGAGAGCACTTGTGTGCGAAGAAATCTCATTTTCTCTGCATTCTCAAGTATTCAGAATCGCCCCGGAGCCTTGATACGAAGATTGATTCCTCGGCGAATCGCGCTCCCCGGATTCGCCTCTCGATTGGTCGTGTTCCAGCCAATGAAACGGTCTCTATCTTTACAATTCCAGACTAGAGCACTGATCAGAAGGCACCTCAAAACAACGGCATTGGCACTAGTTCATGTAGCTTAGATCGGTCACTTTTGGCCGAGGCTTTGTCGAGGAGCCAATATCAGTATACCGCGTGTTTCGAATTTCCGGAGTAACTCACGACAGGCTATGTCCTTTAGCTGGACATCGGGACGACACCAGTTCCATTGCTCACACACTACTACTGATATCCACGTTCGGCTCCAGTCTGAATTTCCTTCCACATCCAGTTACTCTTTCTTACTAATTAAGCCCTATTAGATTAGAATAAACACTCAATTTTGCATTCACCATTCAACGTTTGTACCGAATGCCTGATGTTTTCCTGTAATATTTTTCCTCTCGATGGAATTATAACTACATCGACAGAATCATCCATACATTCATTTGGTGAATTGATTTTCATTTTATTGTAAAAAACTTTTCCCTGCTTTTTTTTATTAAGATCTACAAGTTTAATCTTTCTTGCAATTTCATTGTCTTGCTCCACCTGGGCAAAAACTGTGTATAAGTCATCACCACAGCCCCAAATTACTATATTATCATTTTCTTTAATTATTTTTTTAAACTTTATTACCGCAGACTTCATGTTAGAATTTATATGATTTAAATGATTTTGGAATAAACATTTGTTTCTCTTTACTCTGTTTACTTTTTGAAACAACACCCTTATCACGGGGTAGTTTCCTTTGTTTTCTACTTTTTTACTCACCAAATCCAGCGACAATGATATCCCGAGTTGGATTAAAGAATACTCACTAAATTGGCTGAGATGTCCAAAAAATAAATTCTGAAACAATGGTTCCTCACATTCAGACATCCCCTCAAGCGAAGGAACTTCAATATAGATATAACCATCCTCCTTTGTTAAAGATATCATTTTTTCTATAAATAATTTTGGTGAGGGTACATGCTCCAATACATGTGAGGCAACTACCAGAGAAAAACTATTTAATAAATGAGAAACATTACTTGATATATCTTCTAAAACATAAGGATAGTATGTTAAAGGTAAATTCTCCTTTTTAACATACTCCCTGTATTTTTGCGAAGGTTCAATTCCTGCTCTTATCTTTATATCATCAAAAAGCATTAGAAAGTTGCCATAGGCCGGACCGATTTCTACAATTGACTCTATATCGCTTAACGTAAGAGATTCATCTAAGAAATTTCTTCTATCTACAAAGATACTACTTCGCAAATCAAAAGATTCTTTTGAGGGAGTGGGAGATAGTTCGTAATATCTCTTATATTCATCACTTTCCATTAGTGGAAAAAGCGTTACAAAACCACACTTTTCACAACATACATATTGTAGGAGCATTTCATATTTCTCACCGCTTTTCCACCATAAAGGGTAAAGAGTTTTTTGAGAGGATAAAATTTCAAAACCTCCGTTATCACATATGTCACAACAATAACTATTCATTTCAAATATTTTCCTTATAAAAAAAAATTGAGATTAAATAATACAATATACTTACAGGTAAGATTATAATAAAAAGCTACTCCAGAATTGGTAAACAGTGGGTGATTGAATTGATACAAATTCCATTTCAGGATTAATTTAAAGTTGTACTATGAAATTATCCAGTGATCCCACAGCGATGCATTTTGTTTAGATAAATAGGTTAGCATCAGGCATATTGGTGTTGAATGATTAACCCTGAAAAAGGAGTGTCTCATAAAGCCGACTCGCCATGAGTTTACAACGCTGAAACAAATTTGCGACCTGATTCCGAGAAATCTGGTGCCGAAGCTTGCAGGGAAACATGGAGTTGACAGACGCAGCCGAAGTTTCGCGCCATAGAGTGATGTTGTATCTATGATGTTTATTCAAACTGCCCATTTAACCCTGAACGATGTCGGCGATGCACTTGGAAATCATGATGGAATTTTTACCACCATTCGACGAGCTGTAGCTGTAAATCGGAATGGTCTGTCATATGCAAAGCATAATCGTTATTCAGATATGAAAGAGGAACTTTTCTGGAAGACTCTGAAAAGTCTAAAATCCCAAACATCAGAGTTTGGTATGAGCCGGAAGTACTGCGGATATCCTAAACGCTTTAAACGAATCATTAATGTTGTGGATCCAACAACCATCCGCTTGATCGCCAACCGACTGCATGGATTGGGCTAAGCACCTACGGTGGAAAGCTGCGGCAAAATATCAAAAGTGATTTGGTCTTCAAACCTTTTGTACTGGTTTGGTTTGGCTGATTCAATACCGGAGGGGTTTTCTTGATAATTCTATACCCATTTTCCTCAAGAGCGACTGTCTAACCCTCGCTACGCAGTCTCAATTAATACAAAACTATCAATTCAGGATAGAGATTCTAACCTCCGGATGCCAGGTATATTTAAAAAATTTTATCTGCAAAAATGTGGCGAAAAATCAATTTCATCCAGCTGATGAACTAATTAATCAGGATAAGTAATCGATTGTTCCAGCATAGCTTTCCTTGTGGATGGTTCTCAAAATTAAAACTCAAGTTTTGCAGTTCATTTTGAGCAATAATTTCTCATAATTTGGACTTGAAATTGTGATGTAATATGCTATGCTTCAATATGTTAAGATATATTTACAATTCCAACATATTAGGGGGCTGCATATGATCAAGAATCT
>JAJFLO010000279.1 GCA_021772675.1 Verrucomicrobiota bacterium
TTTAGCGAGTCGATAGGTGCCATACACTCGCTGAAGCGTCGTTAAAACTTCCGCCTGAAGACGGGACTACAAACCTAACCCCGTCTGTGTTTTGCGTTAATTTTCTTATATATAAGCACTTGTATTCTAAGTCGTTACTATGTGCAAACAAAAACCCCGGCGAAGCCGGTTAAGTTCATTATCGGATTCTGTTGTGTCTCCACACTGTCATCTCTATTCATCGGTAAAATACTGATCATTACGAAGTTGGTGAGAAAGCGCGCTAAAACGGTGTGCCCAGGCAATTCGTCACAGCTACACCCTGAAAAAGGTATGCTATACCGAAAGCCATCGGGTTTTCGACAGGTTTCTGTAAAATCACTGCCTAAATTGACAAACGAATGTCGAAAAACTTACTGCTTGCAGTATACTTCCGGTAACTCGGGTTTCATATTCGCCGCGCAATGGCCTCGGGATTTGCTCCTACACAAAGACAAATTCCGATACACTAAATCTTCACTATAGCATCGAACTGTGTTTTATGATATAAGATCAGTATTTTCGATTTTCTTTGACGCAAAGTGATCCATGGTCATCACAGCCAAAAACCCCAGAATCATTAACAAAAATGCAATCAGATAACTCCCATAAGGCAAAATATTATGCTGTTCTATTGGAACGAGGTTATTATGGCGATCCAATATCTCTTTTACCGTAACTTTCCATGGCCAAATTTTCCTTAACGAACCAACCATTAATCCGATTAATATGGCGATTGTTTGGTTGTGATAATTCAAAAACAACCAGCTTAGAACCCTGGCAAAACTGACGATTCCTGCGAGACAACCAAAGGAAAAAATAAATAACGTCACTAAGTCAAAATTCGTGACCGCCGTAATTATATAGGTATATTTTCCCAAAATAACGAGTAAAAACGAACCTGATATTCCTGGAAGTATCATTGCGCAAATGGCAATAAAACCACATAAAAATAAAAACCATGGTTGATTTGGGGTTAAAACGGGAACCAACCCGATTACCCAATAAGCAAGGCATGCGCCTACAACCATACTGACAACAGTTTTTCTTCCCCAGTCTTTCAGCTTACGAGTCACAATGATTATGGATGCAAGGATTAATCCAAAAAAGAACGACCATACTAATTCCGGATAATTTTCCAGCAATATTTTGAACAATTTCGCTAATGAAAATATAGCGAGTAAAATACCAGTCAGAAGCGCGATCAAAAATTTCCATGGAATTGCTTCAAGAAATTGACCAAATTTACAGGTAAACAGCAGCTTAATGTTTTTGGGTTCGGATAACGATCGAATCGAATTCACCAATTCTTCATAGATCCCCAAAAGAAACGCGATTGTCCCCCCGGATACACCCGGGATTACATCAGCCGCTCCCATTGCAAATCCACATAATGATATATGAATATAATCTTTTGGGGCTCTTTTCTTAACTTGATTTATTGGATGTTCCATCGCGTTAGCAAATTTTAAGAGTAAGTCTTAGTTTTTAGGTTCGTATATGTCCTGATTGCTCAAGGAGCGTATTCTTTTGTCATGGAGCTTAACCAATATCGCCAGATTAATCATTGCCTCCTCAAGTAACCAGTCGTTTTTCGACAATTCGTTTTTTGTTTTCCGTTTACGTCTAAACCGTTTTACATCGTCTAACAATACCTTTTTCCGTTCTTCATATTGCTTGCGCTGCAGATAGTTCAAGCAAACAAATTTATCCTTCTTATAACCATCATAGCTCTCCACAGCATTGACAATTTCACTGAATTTTGAATTTCGAGTTTTCCGACGCTTAACATTATCAATCAAAATGTCATGCAGCTCATCGTTTGCAGAAAATGTTTCAATTGATAATGATTCGATACTATCCCACGGCAAGACATGGTCTAAAGACCGTTCACCGGTCTTATGATAATCTCTAACCGATGGATAAACAATATCCGGGATTACCCCTTCATGTTGAGTTGAACTCCCATTAATTCGATAAAATTTTCCTGTTGTCAGCTTAAGAGTACCTGTCGTTTGATTTTTGAAGACCCTTCTATTTTTCAACCGATGATCCAAATCATGCAATGTCTGAATAGTTCCCTTTCCATACGTAAATTTATCTCCAATAATTAAACCACGTTTGTAATCTTGAATAGCAGCCGCAAAAATTTCAGATGCAGAGGCACTATACCGGTCAACTAAAACGATTAAAGGACCATCATAATAGGTTATATCATCTGTATCATCTAATATTTTTTTTCTGCCGTTTGCATATTTCACCTGTACGATGGGGCCCTTATCAATAAATAAACCTGCCAATTTAACGGCCTCATCCAAGCTACCTCCTCGATTAGAACGTAAATCAACAATAACTCCTGAAATCTCATTTGCATTGACTTCACTAAGTAGATCTAAAACATCATGGGATGCACTTCTAAATTTTCCATCCCCCTCCCCACGTTTATCAAAATCAGTGTAAAACGAAGGCAATGTAATTATGCCAATGTCTACATCCTCTCCATCCACCAAATTAAGATTTATAGTCGCATCATCAATAACATCCGCATCTGTTAATATAACACGTTTCTTTAATAGCTTTGCTTCCCGATCTTTCAGATCGATTATGTCTCTAACAATCTCAATAATGCGTACTTCATTTGACTCAGCACCGTTTGCTTTTACCTTAAGAAAAACATGACTCTCTTTAGGACCGCGAATTAAACCAATGACATTCCTCAGTGTCATCGTCTCGACATCAACAAATTCTACCCCATCCTGACTCACCGCGATAATCCGATCCTTTTCTTTAAGACGGCCATCGTTGTCCGCCGCCCCCCCAACCATGATTTCACTAATAATAATCTCTCCATTTTTTTCTTTTAGTCTGGCGCCGATTCCTTCCAATGACAATTTCATTGAAATATCAAAATCTTCCTTGGTTTTTGGAGCCATATAAGCCGAATGCGGATCGTATAGTTTTGCTAGTGCAGTCAAAAAAATTTCAAGAATATCAATACCATCTCTATTTTTCAGTCGCTGAAGGTAATTCCGGTATGGCAAAAATATTTTTTCATAGGTAATTTTAGGCGCAAGATCACTAATTTTAATTTCGGTATAGTTCTTACTTTCTAACGTCTGTTTAAGTTTTTCCAAAGCCTCTTTTTTCGGCTCATTTTTTTCATCATCTTGAGTTTTTAATAACCTGCCCAAAAAATCGTTTTTTAGCCGCTGCGACCATAAGTCATCTAACTCTCTTGCATTCGTACACCAGGCGGCCTTCTTTCGTTCGATTAATAATTCTTCTTCTTGAGAAAAATCAAAGGATTCATGCAGCGTTTTTTCAATATAGAGCACACGTTCCTGAACACGTTGAACAAAGGTGTCAAAAACGCTATAAGCAAACTCAATTTGCCCATGGTCAAGCGAATCATCTAATATCAATTTAAAATTCGAATAATGTTCTAAGTCATCACCTAAAAAATACAATTTTTGTGGATCTAACGAAGTAAAATAAGAATTGAAAAGTTGCTCAGATAGATCATCATTAAACTTTTTGTGAGAAAAATGCTGTTTCGAGATTAGTTTTACGACAACCTTCGCAATAACACGTTCAGCTTTTCCAGGTCGATGCGTGCTACTATTTTCATCAGAAGCAGAAACCTCATAGCAAAAAACTGAAAACAAAAACACACACCGAATGACCAAATAAGTTTGATTAACTATTGATGATTTCATGATTTTGCCAAAGTAGAGTTGAAAACGTTGATGCAAGTATAAATGCACCGGTTAACACATGTAAATTCGTTGGTACAATGCTTCTCCCTGTAAGAATAATAGCGCCGCCCAGAAAAGTCTGAAAAATAATGATGCAAGCGGTTAAATGAACAAGCGCTCGAACAATAAAGAATGGCTGCCCACGCAAACTATTCCATTGTATAAATACATGAATTAGGATAATCAATGCCAGAACACGGTGACTATAATGAATGCATATCGAAAAATTCCAATGCGGCGGTAAAATACCACCAAAAATCAGTGGAAAAGTTGGAATTGCCAATCCTGCCCCGCTATGACGCATAATCGCTCCGATGATCAATTGTAAAACAACCAGTGAAAATACGATAACAGCCAATCTCTTTTCTTTTTTTGTAAAACATTCGGACGGATCATTTTTTCTGTTAATCCAAAGAGATGACGTAAACCACATGAGTGTAACCAGTGTGCAAAAAAACACTTGAGCCAGGCATGCATGAACCATCGCAAAATAAATATTTTTGTCAATAACCCGGAGACCTCCCAATATCCCTTGAATAATGACCATGACCAAAGCAAGCACACTTAGAAGGCGGACGTGTCTGGACTTTTCCTTAAAAACAATCCAAATTGTCATCATCAAGGTCAACAATCCCACAGTGGCTCCAATCAGACGATGCCCATGCTCTTCCCGTACCATTGGTTGCTTCCACCATCCCGATGGATTGAGCGATCCGAAAGATAACGGCCAATCTGGAACCGCCAACCCCGCGCCAATCGTCGTCACCAATCCCCCGGCATAGATCAATACACCCGTGACAACTAACACCAGAATAATATACCGGTGTAGCCATACATTATAGATTAAGGCTTCATGAATATTGTCAGTATTTTCCATTTCAATTTCTACAATTTATTATCGAGTACATTAATACAGAGTGAGACCAAATATAGAAGACAGTTTACTTCAATTTCAGTACTCATAAGTTTTTCAATGTAACAGACTGATCCAGCTGCCGACATCATAACGGAGCGCCGGCTGGAGCTGCCTGCCACATTATCGTCCAATACGCGTTTATATAATTCGAATTCATCAAAACTGATTTTTTTATAAACAGAAAAATGGAGTGTGTATTCAAAACGTGAGCGCCTCTGGGAACCCTTGGGCTGACGTAAAAGTAACGCGGTCATTCCTGGCTGCGTACACATTATTCAATCAAGAATGGCCAATTTACTATTTGCCACTCACGTTTTGAATACACACTCGAAAAAAGGATTATAAGCCATCATGCCTTCAGCAAAACTAAAAGAAAGTCATTAATGAATCAGAGATTTTTAATTTGGCAAGATGATAAGGGGATAAATAGTCTAAGGATAACAGAAAATATGATCTCGACGATCGACGAATAGATTTTGCCATCCGCATTATACCCATCGGTGAGTCTCTGCCGAAGACAAAAGCGGGTAATCACACTGTCGGCCAGTTTATTAGAGTGTGTATTCAAAATGTGAGTAGCTTCGGGAATTCTCGGGGTTGGCGCAGAGTAACGCGGTCATTCCTGGCTGCGGACATATGATTCAGCCAGGAATGGCCGATCTACTATTTGCCACTCACATTTTGAATACACACTCGTTTATTAGCAGCTGAACATCGCCTACTTCCAATTAGCGAGAAGCTCAAAACGCCGATTGTCGACCCGACGTTATCCACAAAGTGCAAATATCGCTTAAGGAACACCAGGAAACAAGTATTGGGCTGGTGCTGATTGAGAAAGGCAATTTTGTTACCTCAATATCAGAGCTAAAATCGCTGACCGCCGAAAATAACGAGCTTATTTCAATTTTTGTCATCAGTATAAATACGGCCAAACACAATGAAGAAAAACTTAGTGATTCAATCCTGTTTCTAGTGAATGCAATCCTTTCTGAAAAATGCATAAATTTAACCGGCTTTGCCGGGGTTTCCGTCTCACATCAATTGTAACTTAAAATACAAGTGCTTATACAATCAAATCAACGAAAAACTCGGACGGGGTAAGGTTCGTAGTCCCGTCTTAAGACGGAAGCCTCAGATGAGCTTTAGCGAGTCAATAGTAGCACGCACTCGCTGAAGCGTCGGTAAAACTTCCGCCTGAAGACGGAACTACAAACCAACACACACTCCTTATCAAGAGATTCTGTAAAATTTATTTAAAATATGAAATTAGAATGACTTA
>JAJFLO010000280.1 GCA_021772675.1 Verrucomicrobiota bacterium
CAAGAAATGTCGAATCATGAAGTTTTTTCCTTCGTCATTCATAATTCCTTGTTCGACATTCGATATTCAATTTAAATGAAAGGAATATTTTTTAACAAAAGTGTAAACTACTTTTTCGAGCTTAGCGTGAAGCATCCCGAACTAAAAATGAGTCAGGGAACAGCCATTGAGGTTACTGAAGAAAAGGTTCGGATAATTGTTGATTCACTTGAAGACATCAAATCGAAAATCACTGAAGACAGCGGTGGTGTTAATCCGATACGTGATTATCTAGTGACAGTTGGCGTTGGTGGTTCACATAATGCAATGGTTCGGGTAAAATTAATTCGCTCGATTGAGGGACGCACTATAACGGGACAGGAAGTTCTTGATCTATGGCGGTTGCATACTCCTACGATTTCAGCTGCAATTTCAACCGACTTTTTCACCTTAAACAAAGGGATTGGTGGCAAACCAATTTCTATTAAACTCAAATCAAATGAAATTGAGACTCTGGTCAATGCCGAACAGAAATTAATTGATTATTTAAGAGGCGTACCTGGTGTCACTAACATAAATAGCAGTAGCGAAGCGGGCCCTCTGTCAGTTCATGTAAATATACGCAATGACATTGGCATATCATCACTTTCTGAATCAGAAATCATTGCAACTATCGCCAATCGCTATCATGGAAAATCGGTTGATTTCTTCTATGGCCAAAATAGCGAAGTAAAAATCAATCTTCGAGGCCCCATAAATGAACGCCTGAATCTACCCCAATTAAAGTCGATGAGATTGCCTAATGGCCTTGTATTAAGTCAAGTCGCCGATTTAGAACTAATACGAGGAGAGGCAAGTATCCGCCGAAGTAACGGTGTTAAAACGATTAAAGTTTCTGCTGATGTTGCCTCTTCTACTGGCGCAAATGTTACATCAATTAATAAGGAAATAAGTGACGTCTTTATTCCTATGCTGGAAAATAAGTATCCAGACTTGGATACCGCCAAAGACGAAGGAACAGATAAATCATTTAGGAGTATGACAGTGGGGTTCATAATATCGTTATTGGTCATTTATTTATTACTGGCGACCTACTTTCGATCGTATTTAGAACCAGTCATTGTTATGGCAGCGATTTTCATTTCACTCATCGGTGCGGTGCTGGGGCACGGGATCATGGGGATTCCTCTAAGCATTTTGTCCGGATTTGGCATTGTTGGTTTAGCAGGCATCGTTGTTAACGATTCAGTTATTATAGTGGAATCAATAAAAAATGAGGTAAAGCGCGGTGAATCCATCGAAAATGCATTGCAGAATGGCGCCTTAAATCGGTTGTTGCCAATATTTCTAACCTCAATGACCTTAATTATATCATCATCGCCTCTTCTATTCGAATCCTCAGCCGAAGCGTTGTATCTCATCCCAATCATTATTTCATTTGTCTTTGGATTGGCATTTTCTACTGTTGCAATACTTTTAGTCATCCCAATTGGCTATGCAATTATTCTGGATCAAATGATTTTATTAAATAAGATATTTTATGGAAAATCCCCTACCCCCGAAGAATTGATCATAAATGAATAAGCGATCCAATAGTTACCGTATTTGCTTTATATTTGTCAATGCACTTACGATGTTGGGAACTGTTTTTGCAATGATTGCTATGTTTTATGCGTGGAAGTATGAATCACGGGAATTCGCATTTTTTTTTCTAATTACTATCTTTATTGACGGAGTGGACGGTATAATTGCTAGCAAATTGAATGTAAAATCTCAATTTGGCATTATTAACGACACGCTTAGTGACTTGGTTGCATCAGGAGTGGCGCCGGTTGTATGTCTTTCCTTGCTTGAACTTATTCATCCTGTAGTCGGGTTGGTTTATGTTCTATGTATTCAATTCCGACTGATACGATTTACGGTTGACGATTCTTCAGGTGAAAAATTCTTCCACGGTCTTCCTGCACCAGACTGTGTATATATAGGATTGCTACTGGGGATGGTTATGAACAATTTTAATCTGGCCATGCTGGCAGTTAGTGCGATGGCTGTTTATCCAAAGAGATTTTGGCCAATGCAATTTAAGCCGATTAAATTAGCTGTTGCTATTGTTAGCATTTTTGGTTTCGTTAGATTGGGAGCTATATAACTCTGGCGGTAGTGTAGTCAAATTGACAAGAGAATAGATTTTTGCCCACGAATCACACAAATCTTCACGGATAGAACGAAGACAAGATCAGTATCCACGGTTTTGCTCAGTGTAAGGGTTAATGTCACTAAGGTAAGGATTTGGGGTTTGTTTGGAGTTCCGCCCCGCTCAGCGGGACGGTATTTTGGAGATACTGCCGCCTAAAGGCGGAACTCCAAACTTTAAATCCAAATCGCAGGCTTCACAATCCTTAATTTAGTGACATTCTCGTAACGGTGGATGTAAATTCGTGAAGATTCGTGTGATTCGTGGGCAATTTTTTAAGTTAGGAATCATTTGTAGTACTCACAGTTAGAACACAGTCATAGCAAGAAAAAAAACAAGATTACAGATAGTCCTATGAATATAATGATGATAGAACTGAATTATTTGATTGCTCTGGAGGCGTTGATCGCATCGATTTTATTATTTAGAAAATCTCAGGATTATCGCATGTCTGCATATCATATGCTATTCATTTTTTTCGCCGCATTGCTTGGAGGATTTCATCATCATCTAAATTTAAGATGGTATGATATAATGGAATTCGTCAATCGGATGAATTTACTACTGCCAACATTTATGGATCCGTTTAATCTTGAACACTTTTCTGTTCGTTTGTGGTTTTTGACCTATGTCAGCATTGGCTTGACAGAGTATTCGTTTATGGCGATATTTTTGTATCCAGTGATTGAAAAAACTGGATGGATGTCGATAAAACTTTATCTTAAATCAATGTTAGCAATATTCATTGTCATTTCACTGTTTACGGGCGAATATCTTGGTGTTGTGAGTTTTCACGTTGTATCTCACGTGATCATGATTGTTTTCAGTGTATTTATCATCGTCAAGTATCAGATAAGATCAGGATACTATTTGCTGATCGGTTGTATTTTTAACCTGGTTATTGGTGTATTACAGCAGGTTATGGCAAATGGGATTATCCCGAGTGGTCCACTTCATCATAATGATTGGTATCACATTTTAATTATCGGATTTGTTCTATTTCTGTACTATATAATAACAAAAGGGGGACTGATTGAAGACTTATGTTCGTTTGCGAAACCTAATTCTTATGATAAGAATGAAATAAATAATGCAATGTAACCATATACAGGGTAGAATAAGTTCCCGGTTGCTGGCGTAATGGATAAAAAAACAGAAGTTTGTATTCAAACATAGAAACTTAAAAAACAACAAGACTTAACATGAATCTAAAATTATATCATTGCTTAGCAATAATTACGTCTTACATAACTTTCTGCATGAGCCTGTCAGGTCTTACCCAACAACCAATCATAGTTCCGCTTGATAAAAAAATCGTGCCGTATAGGGAAATTGGAAACTCCTTGGGACCTCGAGGACTGAAGCATAATTTACCCTATCTTTATAGTGGCGCGGTTATATTTGACGCAAACAATGATGGCCTTCTGGATATTTATATTCCTCATGATGGTCGACCAATGGCACGATCAACTCCAAATGGAATTTTATCCCCCCATAGAGTAAAAGTTGTTCCTTCAACACTATTTTTAAATCAGGGAAATGACAAAGACGATAATCCGGTATTTAGAAGTGTTCAGGATCTGATTGCAAATGGTAATCAGAAACACGTCGAAGCAGAACTATTGATAGAAAATAAATTTAATCCCAGGGTAAATATTAAGGACGATGAATCACGTCCCGGAAGAATTGGTGTAGGGGCAATAGCCGCAGATTTTAATGGTGACGGTCGTTTAGATCTATATGTATTGAATCACCATTATGGTCTTCCATACCAAACAGAAAAATTATCAGTTAAAATTTATCCTTCAAAAGAAAATATCGGACGCGGTCCCTATCGCTGGCGTGATTTTGTGCATTTACGCGCGCCTGTTTTTTTAAGAGAAAAATTAATTGAAGATGGCATTTCAAAAAAAGTACGTTTTGACACTATCGTTGAGTCAGAGGGACGGAACATTTTGTATTTAAACAAAGGCGACAGAGATAAGGATGGTGTACCAGAATGGGAAGATATTACCCAAAGTGCGAATATTGGCGGTCAATGGGCCTCGACTACCGCATCCGTTGCTGACGTGGATAGAGACGGTGATTTAGACATTTATGTTGCCAATTTTGTGGATCCGGATTTTTGGGGATTCGGTTCGAAAAATTTCCCTGGAAATCGTAATCAGTTGTATTTAAATCAGATATCAAATACTGGAGAACTTAAATTTATAAATGCCGCAGAGACAATGAAAGTTTCTGGATTACACGATAAAGAAAACTTGACATCTACAACCTACTATCCAGAGTTTGATCGATTTGAATACAACGCACTAATGACGTTCGGAGATCAACAGGCAGGTGAAAAAGCGGATCATAGTTGGAGTGGACTACTAGCAGATTGGAATGAAGACGGGTTTCCAGATTTAATGGTAGCTAATGATAATGGAAATCGGTTACGAACATATACTAACAATGAGGGGAAGTCATTTGAGCAGAATAAGGCGTTTGACAAACCTTTATGGGATAGCTGCTGGATGGGAATGCAGATCGGAGATTTAGATGGAGATATGCATAATGAAATATTTGTAGCAAGCTGTGGCAGCCAAGGTATTACTATCCAGAATACGGCTCTGGTTCACAAAGGAGATGTTAATAAATTTTCTACTGCTGCACTCTCTGTCTATAACTATCTTCAAGGGATAAGTACCTTACGTCATGCTCTTTTCAGCTTTCGTCCAGAAAAAGGCTTGCAAGATGTAACACCGAACTCAAGGGTAAAGTACACAGTTCTTCCTCCGGATATCACACATAAAGATAATATTTATCCTGAATATTTTAAATTTTATGAAAAAGAGCGTTTTGCAACAAGTTTAACTGGTATTGAGTTTTCCTGGGGACCCGCGATATTTGATGTAGACAATGATGGTGACCTTGATCTATATTTGGCTGGAGGGTTAGCACGTGGTGCGGACAATACATTCGGTGATTTTTCAGCAAATCCAGGGCGTATGCTTGTTAATGAAAGTTCCGTTGGTAATTTTGTATTTGAAGATCGTACTTTGGAATATCGTCTTTTGGATATTACAGATATCGACTATGATCATAATCCACCAAGACGTCCTGCTCCGGGAACAGGGTGGCATAAACGAGATTTTATTTATATCACCGATAAAGACGCATACTCAAATGTCGGGTTAGAAGCCTCAAAAAACAGTTACATTCGTGATATATTTAGAATGCATGAACAGGCAACTGCAATGATACCAGGTGACCTGAATAACGATGGATTTCAGGATTTAATTGTCATCCATGGAGGTGGTTATGATTCCCTTTCTCCAGATGCTCGTAACTTGAAAGCAATCGTCAACGGTCATACTATGGCTATCCCAGCTCGAAATCGTTTGCGTCGTCCCCCGACTCAATTTGAACCAGGTAGAACCTTTGTCTATATTCATGGCGGCCCACGAAAAAATTCACAAACGAATTGGGTAAAAATTCGCCTGATTGATCCGACCTCAAACAACTACTATGGAGTTGGAGCACGCATCACAATTAATGACAAAATAGTACGCACGATAACAATTGGAGGTGCTAGTTTTAGTGCATATGCCGGCGATCTACACATTGGGCTTGGAAGTCATAAATTAAAAGCAATAAAAATCGTTTGGCCATCTGGAACAATGGAACCCCAATATATTGAATTGGATGAACCAGTTACAGATAAATTGGTATGTATAGACCGTCAAAAAGGAATTATTGCCTGTTCGAATACTCACTAATCTTTTATATTTTTTTAACATTGCCTTTAAGTTGAAAGAAAGATGTGTCTTACTTTATTAAATCTATCAAATCAAAAAACAGCATGTCAGAGAAACAGAATAGCTTGTCGTAAATTCATTTTTTACAATTAGGTTTAAACATTGAATTATTCTGGTAATAAAAACGAGTCAAAGATCGCAATTATTGGTGCCGGCATGACGGGTTTAAGTGTTGGGAAAGAACTTAAACGCAAAGGTTATAAACATGTTACAATTTATGAAAAAAAAGACTCTGTTGGGGGTAAAGTAGGGATATTTGATCATGAAAATATTTCTTATGATACGGGAGCTGTATTTTTTTCCTCTTCTTTTACTGAGTTGGTTGATGAAGTCAGGCGTCATAATATTGATACTGTTAAGGTCGAAAAACGATTTCAAATTGCCGAAAGCAAAGGGAATTTCAATCTTGACGAATACCGATCTCAATATTATTGCGGACGGAAAATATTAATTAGTTTACTTAGTTTTGCAAAGCTCTCAGTATTAAATTCAAAGATTAGATTGCCCGGCTTAAATAATGTTTCACCTGAATTAACGTTACCAATGAATTTATTCCTGGAGCAAAACCCCTCCCTGAAACCGATGTTTATTCCCCTGAAATCAATGTTGGTGGGTATGGGATATGGTTTTTATGAAGAAACACCAGCCATATATTACCTCAAATTACTGTATCCATATTTTAAGGGTAGCATTAAAGAAAAACTATCGAGTATATTTAACCTGGGCTATAGCGCTGAAACCTATTATTTTCAAAATGGATATCAACGATTTTTATGTGAATATTCAAAGGATCTTGATGTTAGATTTAGCAGTAACATTAAAAAAATTAATCGCAATGGATCGGATAATAAAATTTGTATCTCAATAAATGAATCAACAGAGTATTTTGACTGCATTATTATCGCGACCCCATTAAATGATGCTCTGAATTTCCTGGATTGTAGTGAATTAGAAATCAAGCAATTTCAAAGAGTCAAGTGTTACAACTATTACTCCGTCCAGTTTGATGCAGATTTCATGTCTCCTGGCGAAACTTTTTTTTATAGCGAAATTAATACAATTGATAAAACTGGCGAAATCCTGCTCGCAACCTCGTATAAACAGAATGGGATAATTACAGCCTACCTACATCTTCCTTCGGGAAAGGACACAAGTTATATTGAACATAAATTAAAACGTTTGGTAGAATCAAAAAATGGAACATTCAATAAAATAATTCATGTTACTCCTAATAATTACTTCCCTCACGTAGATTGGGAAGAATTAAATTCATTTTTTAATGAACTGGAATCGCTGCAAGGGAAAAATGCAACATTTTTTGCAAGTAGTATTATGAATGTTGAGACCGTATTTGAATGTCTGCGATATGGCCAGTACATATGTCGAAAGTACTTTTGATGTAAATTGATTTACTACATATCTTTTTCATATAATAGCCATAGGTGCTCTATCGGTGTTTTCCCGTTTTTGGGGGTTGGTCTAAATTGCCAACTCCACGCGTGATAATAGCCATAAAATAGCGCGATTATCACATATTCGGGATCCCGAAGGCCTAATTCGATGCATATTTTTACAAAGTTATACCAGTAATTAAATGTTTTATGTTTCTGGTTGACTCGTCGTCTCCATTCAATACTGGTCTTGAGATAATCTTTGGTTGCTACTCTTTCATGTAGTTTAGATAATCCGGCTTTTGCCGCATGGGTGTCGTAGTCACCAAGCACTGGATACCAGCCTGAATACAAGCGAATAAGAATACTGCCATAAAACTCGTAACTTTTTAGGGGAAGCAGAACTGGATTCTTTAAAATCGTTCGAATTTCAGGTTCCTTTCTAACATGTAAACATGTGACGATTAATTTGCCGCCAGGTTTCAAGACATAAGAAATGTTATCGAAAATTTCTTGACGCCTTTTTTCTTTTTCTCCTTTAAGGACGTCTTCTTCTGATACAAAATGCTCAGATGAACCATTTATTATAACCACATCAAAATTGTTTTCCTCAAAAAAATCTTTGAGTTGCCGGACTGATAATAGGACAGCGTTTAGACCCTTCGCTTTACACACAGAAATATTTTCAGGTGTCGGTGATATCCCGGTTTCGTAACAACCTCTCGCTTTGATATAGTTTAACAAGTTTCCATTGCCACATCCAATATCAAGAACCTTTTTATCTTTATCACACTCTGTGGAATCTAGGAGATATTTAAACTGCTTACGCTGTGCTTCTTGGTAGGTTTCATCACCATTTACATAGTACCCTTCGGTGTAATCTTCATAGGAACCCGTTAATAATTTTGTAGAATGCAAAAAACGATAACATCTTACAGTATTTCTGACACCATATATCGGTTTGCTTTGAAACGTTAAAAATTTATAAAGCCGAGCTAACGGATAGATTATAAGACGAGAAAAATAGTAAAAAAACACTGTTCTCCTTTCAGAATCAGTAACTACACTCCATCTTTAGAAATCAGGACCAAGTTGTTCCATGCCTCACTGATAAAACGATACAAAAAATTTGATTCATGTCAATAATAAACTTTAAAATGAAATTTCAAGTTCCAGGTGCCAACTTTCTAAATCCCTCCGGCTGACTTTCAAACGTGTTCATTTAAAACTTTGATGAATTGATGATTCTCGGACGCAATGCTTGTAGTTAACCCAGTCATGGATGTGAGAATTGTTGTCATGCATGTCAATATTTTTGGACAGCGATTGCTCGCTTAATTACCATCGGACTCTTCTCGAATAAGTTTCGTTTTCAATTTAATTGTGACCGCAATGAGGGGCCGTATCGAGTACTATTAAAAGTCAACCCCATTTTAATTCGGTTATTGGAGTTGTAAGTTTTTATTATTAAAGCTTTGGAAATTCAGTCTCAAAATTATTTTCGGCAGTTTGGACAGGTTTTTCGACGATTTTGAGCGTGGCGGTTGCGGTTTTGTTCCAAATGCTGTACCAACTATTTTAATCATTTTTTGAATATCAGGTAGAAATTGAATTGAATAAATTCTAGTGTGGTTTAACAACAAGGAATTTTTTGAGATTCAAAAAAAATATTCATCATTTTTTCTTAACTTCTCAGTAAATTTTGTAGCTTTTCATTGCTCTTGGTAATATTAACATCTCAATTTTTCCGAAATCACTAAAATGTTGTGCCAACAACTTTTTCTTGCTTTGTAACATGTTGATTAACAACAAATCAACTTTTTCAACTGTCGAAGATGAGTCAAACATAGAATATAACTTAACATGAATCTAAAATCACATCGCAGCTTTTTTATAATTGCATATTACATCACTTTTTCGATAAGCTTACCTTGTTTTGCCCAGCCACCAATTATAGTCCCACTTGACAAAAAAATCGTGCCCTACCGGGAAATAGGCGATACATTGGGGCCGCGAGGACGCAATTACAATCTAAGTAATCTCAACACTGGTGTCGTGATCTTCGATGCCAATAACGATGGGCGGTTGGATATATACCTACCTCAAAACGGCCGACCTGTTGCCCGATCAACACCAAATGGAATTCTGATAGCCGAGCGGATTAAACCGAACCCATCAACACTTTTTTTGAATCAGGGAAACGATGCCAATAATGATCCTATCTTTATGAGCGTCCAGGATCTGAGTGATATCGGTAACAATACACGGGTAGCTTCCGAATTGTTAATCGAAAATAAGTTCAATCCAAGAAAATCGATTAAAGAAGATGAATTGCGTCAGGGACGAATTGGCGTAGGCGCACTTGCCGCTGATTTTAATGGCGATGGACGATTGGATTTATATGTATTGAATTATCACTATGGCATTCCTTTCCAGACCAAAGAGTTAGCAATGAAGATCTATCCGTCAAAGAACAATATAGGGAGAGGACCATTCAAATTGCATAAATTTTTGTTCATTCAAACACCTATGTTTATGAGAGAGAAAGATTTGGATGACGGGATAGAAATAACTTTAAACATAGATGGAGTTTCGGAGTCTGAAGGTCGCAATTGCCTATACCTGAATTTAGGAGATACTGATAGAGACGGGATACCAGAATGGAAAGATATTACGGATCAAGCTGGTGTCGGGGGAACATGGGCGTCCACCACCGCGACCGTGGCCGACATCGACCGTGATGGCGATCTTGACTTGTATGTCGCCAATTTCGTTGACCCGGATTATGTGGGATTTGGTTCAAAGCACTTTCCTGGAAATCAAAACCAGTTATATCTCAATCAGTTGTCCGAGACTGGGGAACTAAGATTTGTTAATGCAGAAAGAACGATGAAGGTTTCGGGAAGACACGAAGAAGAGGCTTTGGTTTCTACGACGTACTATTCTGAATCAAATCAATTCGAATATAACTCGGCTATGATAATTGATGGCAAGCAAAAGGGGGAAAAAGCGGATCATAGTTGGAGTGCATTTCTGACAGATTGGAATGAAGATGGGTATCCGGATCTGATGGTTGCCAATGATATAGGCAACCGATTACGAGTCTACACCAATGAAAAAGGAAAATCGTTTAAACGTGACACAACATTTGACGATCCAATTTGGGATAGTTGCTGGATGGGGATGCAATCTGGAGATTTGGATGGGGATATGCACGATGAAATTTTTATCGCGAGCTGCGGCAGCCAAGGAATTACAATTCAGAATACCGCGATATTAAACAACAAAGGCGATATCAACAATGTTCCCTTGGCAGTAAGTTCTGTTCATAACTACCTACTTGATATCACCACCTTGCAGCACGCACTTTTGAGTTACAATCCAGGAAAAGGCCTACACGATGTGACTTTAAACTCCATTGTTAAATGGACGATCATTCCCCCGGACATTACACATAAAGGAAACATTTATCCGGATTTTTACAAATTTCACGATAAAAAACGCTTTGCGACAAGCTTGGCTGGAGTGGAATTTTCATGGGGACCAGCACTATTTGACGTCGATAATGATGGGGATCTTGACCTTTATCTTGTGGGTAGTCTTGGCCGCGGTTCCGATAACATATTTGGTGAAAGTATGGCAAGTCCTGGTCGAATGTTGGTCAATAAAAGTACACCTGGAAATTTTATATTTGAGGATAGAACATTAGAGTATCGTTTATTAGATATATCACACATGGACTATGATCACAAGCCCCCCCGGCGTCCTGCTCCCGGGACCGGTTGGCATAAACGTGACTATATCTATTTAACCGATAGGGATTCGTATTCAAATGTGGGCTTGGATGCCTCTAAAACTAGTTATATACGTGATATTTTTCGTATGCACGAACATGCCACCGCAGTAATGCCCGGCGATTTAAACCATGATGGTTTTCAAGACATCGTCGTTATTCACAACGGGGGCTATAATTCGTTGTCGCCCAAAGCTCAAAATCTTAAGGCTGTTATTAATGGTAAACCGATGGCCCTTCCTTCCTCTCATCGTCTGGGAAGTCCGCCTACACAACTTGAGCCAGGTAAAACATTTGTCTATATCCATGGTGGGCCTCAACAAAATTCTCAGACAAACTGGATTAAAATTCGTCTAAGCGATAAACGTTCAAATAATGTCTATGGAGTTGGAGCCCGCATTACGGTTAATGACAAAATTGTTCGTACTATTACTATCGGTGGTGCCAGTTTTAGTGCCTATGCTGGAGATCTTCATATTGGCCTTGGAAACCAAAAATTGGAAACCGTAAAAATTGTTTGGCCATCGGGAACAATGGAACCCCAATATATAAAATTAGAGAAACCTGTTACGGATAAACTGGTGTGTGTGGACCGTCAGAATGGAATTGTTTCGTGCGAAAATAAAAACTAAAGCAACCAAACATTTTGAGGTTTCAGTGTTCAGGTATCAGAAGATAAAGAAAAATCCCGTGACGAACTATCGTATTCAAAAGCGTTCAAAAAAAACGAAAAAGTGTACAAATACGTCAATTTTTTGAAGACTAATTTTCGGGAGAGCCGCCGTAGGCGTTGGAGTGCGAAAATCATTTGTCACTTTAGTTTTTACTGGATAAAGTTTGACTGAAGAAAAAGATTAACACCTTTCATAAAGAAGTTATATTTAATGTGCAATCAACGTAATATGGCAAATTAAAAAGCGGTGAATCATCACCGCACTCTAAAGCCTTCGGTGGCAAGATCAATATCTCTGTAAAATAGAAGCTCGAATAATACAAATTATGAATCTACTCAATATCATTTCTAACATCTTCCGATACATATTAATATTTACCATTCTTCCCCAAATCCTTTACGCTTCAGAAACTAACATCAAAATTCCCCTCAAATTGGATCAGGAAGAATTAATGCCAAATGGTCAGGCGTTAAATCCATCGACCCAATCAATCAACCGTTATTTCTCGGTAATGCGTGAATTAGATCATTTTTCAGTTAAGAAAAGTGATCAATCTTTAATTTTCAATTGCGAATTAAGAAACCGAACTGGGACACAGGGTATAACATTAAATAATATCGATCTTCAGTTTCTTATTCCTATCCTACCTTATGACCGCCACAGAGATGATCTAAGTTTATTTGATGAATTTAACCTTATGCTTGCTGAATACGCACGCATTGGCGTTAGCATCCCCCACCATGAAAAAAATGATATTTTACCATTTTTTAATACGTCGAATGATTTATTCCGAGAAGGTGATGATTATTTCATTGATGACAATAGTAAGGTTATTCCCAATGACCGGGTATGGCCCTTACGAATTCAATTAATCAATAATTGTCTAAAACCCGGTTTATGGGAAATCACGGCATCTGATACGGTTGGTGAAATGTTTCATGCATGGGGTAAAGTTCCATTCGCAAAATATGCTGAATTGGTAAAGTCAACGAATAATCTATCAATTAGCAATAGACGCCTGAAAAAGGTTCTGAAGTATAAGAAAAGCGACCGTATCCCTCTCGAGCTGAATCGTCTTCGTACTGAAGGCTCAGCGTTGGCAGGGTCTGTTGCCCAGGTTGCAATTCATAAAAAAATTGGATCGTATTCATCTCAAGACTCAAGACGCAAAGTACAACAGCAATATTTTCGAATATTTAGGGATAATAAAAGATTAGACGTAACAAAATTTGGCGAGCTTATTAAAGGAGATCTTTTTAAGCTGAGTGCATTTGTCGCTCCTGGAATTTACACGACGAAGAATTTTATGAGCGTTTCCTACAACCCAGGTTGGCAAGCAGTTGAAATATCAACGGTTAGACCGTTGACATATTATGATGGTGGAAAACCAACACATGATACAATGGGACATCTAGAAATAAAGGTATATACAGAGAATAAAAGGTATGCAATTATTGTTGGAAATATTCCCATTGAACTGCTTGTTTTTCAGGATGACTATAGGGTATCCGCTTTTGGCGTCGGCGTTTTTTCTTCATCGGAATTATCTGAACGACGACACTTGCGAAAAACGGAAGGTCCTAACCCCCACTATGCATACTTAGCAGAATGTGGCAATGACGGTCAGCTCTATGGATTAAATAATCATGAACATGGTCTTGAACAAATTTATCTTCGCCCATTTACTAAAAATCAAGATATATATTTGCGTTTTACAATTGTTTCATACGAACGAATCACAGACCTTCTGGAATTAGAATTTAAGGTAAGTCCTAAACTGGCCAACTTGATCCGTAAAGCCAGTAAGAATTATAGACCTCCATTGTTCAGAGTATATACAGATTCGGGAGTTTTATAACTGAAAATATTTATTCCCAAACCAATACAATATCATTGACATAACTAACTCAATTCAATAAATTAAATCGAATAATTCATCTTCAACCTTATGATGCTATTGCTTCCCTAAACACTATGTAAATTGACCACCTTCTAAACACTCTATGATAATTGAATTTTATTTCACTGTCTTTGTCTTTGTAACAGTTACCATAATACTAAGTTTCCTCATTAACAAAGACCTAATTTTGGCAAAACGTGGATTTACCCTCCTCATTTTACTTCATATAATCGCTCCATGCATGTATTTAGGAGGTTCGGTGTTTATTCTGCTTGTCTCAATCCTACTTATTATTGCAACGATTGAAATTGGTACGGCATATTCCTGGCCTGGATCAATTAAAACGATTGTTAGTATCATTTCAGTTATTTCTCTATCACTTGTCTACTCACATATGAGTATATATTGGATGGTTCTATCCGTTTGTATATCGTCAATCACATTCTTTTTTACATACAATCAGATAGCATCAACATTATTCGGATATGTTTTTTATTTGGGAGGTGTGTTGCCTGGAGCAATCGCTTTTACCAAGTTATTTAATATTAATGTTAATTCAATTATTGTACTGATTTTATTACTCCAGTTTTATGATGCTTTCGGGATCATCGTGGGTAGAAAATTTGGTCGGACCAAATTGTTTCCTAAACTTAGTCCTGGGAAATCTCTCGAAGGAGTAATGGCTGGAGTTTTAGGTATTGTTATCGCGATAGGTATTCTGCACTCATTTATTCCTATATTAAGAGGAACAAGTCTAAGAAATGATCTATTTTTAGGCGTCTTTTTTGTAATATCGGGAACCCTTGGTGATCTGGCTTATTCAAAAATTAAGCGGAGCCGTAAAATCAAAGATTTTGGAACGATATTGTCAGGACATGGCGGTATTTTAGATCGTTTCGATAGTGTTTTATATTCGACTCCGTTCTATTTGATTCTTATTGAAAAAAAATGGTTGATTATATAAATCGAACCGCACACAATAAACCAATTCAATAATAAACAATCAACTCCGCCAATATGAGTGTCTTATCCAGCAGTTAAAACGGCATACGAGATCAAAAAATAATGTCCATTTAATCTAGCCCACGCGACGATAATTTATGACAATGACTGAATCATTTACCCAAATTATTCAATTTCTATTCTCTACGGTATTTTTGATACTTATATGTTGCACCTATCTTAGGGACTCCTTCATCTCGCAAGAAAAGGCATTGTCTATGAAACGGCCATTGTAATTGGTATTCCAATTGTCTTACTGCCGTTTATTGAACACAAAGAGTTCTTAACAGACAGGCTCGTCATTATTGAATCGGCATTTAATATTTTAATCCTTATATTAATTTTTGTATGCAAAATGAATATGGGAGACAATAAGAAACATATGTTAAAAAAGGCATTTTTAGTTTGGTTTTGCATCCAAGGTGGAGGTTTTTTTTATGCCCAATACTCCAAAGGCTATGGAATACTTATCTTGAATTCCATTTTTATGTTCATCGGACTCATGCTGTTTTATTGGGATTCCAGGCTAATAATACCAACGGTTACGGACTCATCAAGAGTTTTATTCTACGGAGTAAATGCACCCAAATAATTACAGACATTGTATCTTTTTTGGGCAGTCGGCGTGATTTTCGTTGAATATAATGGCTATCTCCCCAAGGTTTTTACACCAATAATTCATTTAGTTTCTATTGCTTTGGCCATGAATTCCGGTGATTTTTTTCATACCAGAATCCTCACAGCCAGCCATCTTTTCTTTATTAACTATAAACTTGGATATCTTTACGATCTTAATTTTCTAGGAAAATATTTTACCAGAGTTCCCGATTTCCTCTACGGTCCCCATTTTATTTTATTCTTTGAGTGCCTTTCATTAATAGGATGCACTATAACTTTCATTCTATTGCTATACTTCAGACGAAATCAAATCAAATGAAATTTGTAATGGCAATCCCGCTTCCAAAATTCATTGTTGCGACAAATAAATAAATGAATTATGATTTGGAATGAATTTGTTTGTTTTTCAGCAGAATCCACCACAAAACGACAAATGATTTCTGGTAACGCTCCTCAATATTATAATCGAGAGAATAGGCATCGTCTCCATATAAATTAAACCATGCATCTAATTTGATATCAATCCATTTATGGATATGATGGGGATCAAGAAAGAATAGATATATTACACGTAAAATCTTTTTCAAATTCCACCTTACTTTTGGTGCCTGAAAATGATCTCTGTCAAGGACACCAGTTAATCGGTAGTCTTCAGTTCGATCCCATCGATTTAATTCATCAAAATAAGCCTCAGCATATTGAGTTAACCCATCGTTGCCCGATGGGTATGACCCTGAATGATATCGAATTAAAAGAAGAATTGAAAGCCACAATTTGAACCCTTGTTTACGCATACTTTTCCGTTTATTAAAATGGAGACATGACAAAAAAATACGACCATTGTTTGAATTCGATCTGATCAATTCACTAGCCATTTGAAACATCGAAGTGTATATTTTAGATGCCGCTCTAGTATGTTTATCTGTAGCTGCAACATAATGTTCAATGGTGTCCATAAATGTTACGGCATCAAACTTACCATACAGTTTTTCCCTGAGCTCTTTATTGGGAGAAATATCTTTCCAGTTTGAACATACCACATCCAAACCATATACTTTTTGCGCGTATTCCGCCTGCTCTGGAGTGATATTGACACCAACGACATCATGCCCTTTGTCTTTTAAATAATTTAGCCAATCACCATAGCCACAGCCAATATCAATGACTCGGTCACCGGGTTTTAACGCGAGACTTTTATACACAAAACCCCATTTATCCTTCTGTGCTTGAATGTTTTCCTTTTTTAGATCTCCATCATACAAATTAAATCCAAGATCTCTCCCGAATCCTGATGTTTTTTCCAAAAAAGAATGGCCAAATTGATACCCCCGCTTGATAGAGGTTTCCGAATCGAATATTGATCGCATTGTAATCATCATTAGGATATCATCTACCATGATTACCACTGGCCAAATTAAAAAACCCAAAGGGTGAAAACCAATACCAACAACTGCACTGGCAGTCAATAAAAATAAATTCAATACTGAATTTCTATCAATTGCCGGTGTACGAAGCTCTGTTTCTGATGTATTAATAACGGCCATGAGTAATATAACTTAAAATTGAGTCTTTATAAAACCTTTACCTTAGAATTCTCCCTAAGTGCATAATCGAATATTAGAAACCTAACGCTTTCAGTTATGACTTTCAAATCCGAGAATATTGACTTTACGGGTTCAATAGATTACTTTAAACTACCAATAACCCGTTCTTCAGATTCATTATTTTGAAATGGCAAATTATTATAAATAACACAAAATATTTTCGCTATGACTGAAGATAGAATAGATAGATCAATCGCGATTGTCGGAATCGGCAGTTTTTTCCCCGGAGCAACAGATACTCGACAGTTCTGGTATAACATCATCGGAGGCAAAGATCTTTTCACTGATATCCCAAAAGATCACTGGCTGATTAAGGATTATTATAATCAAACTCCTGGAGACGACATAAAGGTCTATGCCAATCGTGGCGCATTTATTCCCAAAATAGACTTTGATCCTCTTGAATACGGTATTCCTCCGAAAACACTTTCTTCCATAGATTCCGTTCAATTACTTTCACTTATAACAGCAAAACAGACCATAGATGATGTTGTCAGCCTAAGAGAAAACAAGATAGATCGGAAAAACGTCAGTGTTATTCTTGGCGTGGCCTCCTCCACAGAGATGGTGGGGCATATGTCCGGAAAACTGCAAAAACCCCATTGGATTAAAGCCATGCGTGACAGCGGCGTATCAGAAGAGAAAATAGGGGAAATCAGTGCCCGAATAATCGACAGTTATCCTGAATGGACAGAAAACACATTCCCTGGATTATTAGGAAATGTAGTTGCAGGCCGCATAGCCAATCGCTTTAATTTTGGGGGTACAAACTGTGTTGTAGACGCAGCCTGCGCCAGTAGCCTGGGAGCAATATCCATGGCTGTTAAAGAACTACATATAGGTGAATCCGACCTTGTATTAACCGGTGGCTGTGATGCCTTAAATGATATTTTTATGTTTATGTGCTTCAGTAAAACTGGTGCGTTGTCTCACTCGGGTGATTGCCGTCCATTTTCTGATGATGCCGATGGTACCATGTTAGGCGAAGGTATTGGTATGCTGGCCCTTCGACGTTTAGCGGATGCTGAACGAGATGGAGATAAAATTTATGCTGTTATAAAGGGAATCGGATCATCATCAGATGGAAAAGCTAAAAGTGTGTATGCTCCACGCCCTGAAGGGCAAGCATTGGCATTAGAACGAGCTTACAAAGCGGCCAGCGTCAAACCACAGGAAATTGACCTGATAGAGGCTCATGGCACAGCAACAATTGCTGGAGATATTGCCGAAATTAGTGGTTTGCGTAGAATTTTTGAAGACGATAACCAAAATTCGAATCAAGTCTGTGCTTTAGGTTCAATCAAATCACAAATTGGTCATACCAAGGCGGCGGCGGGAACCGCATCAATAATTAAGACTGTTTTGGCACTTCATCATAAGGTCCTCCCTCCCACAATCAAGGTAAATCAACCAAATCCCAAACTCAAGCTGGAACAGAGTCCATTTTATTTAAATACCCGAAAACGCCCCTGGATTCGAAACACATCGATTCCAAGAAGAGCTGGTGTTAGTTCATTTGGATTTGGCGGCAGCAATTTTCATGTTGTCTTAGAGGAATATCGAACTGCTGCTCATAAAGCCTTACGTTTTTCTCAGTCACCAGTTCACCTTATTTTAATTCATGGTAATGATGATTCAGAATTAGAGAATCGGTTGGATGTAGTTCTGCAACAATCAAAAGTCAGTCAGCTAGATAATTTGGCATGCAATTACCAAAAATCATTTGATGGCAAAAACAACTTTCGCGTAGCATTTATCATTAATAATCAAACAGAACTGCGTACCTATATTGATAAAGTCAAAGGTCATATCAATTCAAATCCTAGTAAAGCTTTTTCCGTTCCAGGGAAATTTTATTATCAGAACGAGAAACATGCTACTCCTAAAATAGCATTTCTTTTTCCAGGCCAAGGTAGTCAGTATTTGAACATGGGATCCGATATCATATCAGAGTTTGAAAATGCAATGGAAATCTGGGACAACGCTGTGAGTTGCGAGATAGACAATGTGGATCAATTATCTGAAATTGTATTTCCAATACCAACCTATTCTGATAATGATAAGATTAAACAACGTAAGCATCTAAATGAGACTCAAAGGGCACAACCTGCCCTTGGTATTACCTGTTTAGCATATCTTTCTATCTTGGATTTAGTTGAGATAAAACCTCACTGTACTGGCGGACATAGTTATGGAGAAATCCCTGCTTTATTTGCTGGAGGCATCATTCAATCAGTACATGACCTTCTTTATCTTTCCCAAAAACGTGGAGAATTTATGGGGTTAAATGATATTCCGGCTGGAGCAATGACTGCTGTTACCACGTCGGAATCAGTGATGAATAAAATTTTGAAAACGAATAAATCATCCGTATGTGTTGCCAATATTAATAGCAAGACTCAAATCGTCATTTCCGGAAAAATTGAAGATATCGAATGTATTGAAACATGTTTATCCGAAAAATCAATTCCCTACAAACGATTACAGGTGTCATCTGCATTCCATTCAACCTTAATGCAGTCTTCCAAATCCTCATTTCAAAAATGCTTGAAATCAATAAAAATTGCCAAACCCAAAATCCCTGTTTATTCAAACAAAAATGGCACAACATTTCCACCAAGGATAAATGAAATTAAAGAAGATTTGGCTTCTCAGTTAACCAATCCTGTCCGGTTTGACGATCAAATAAATTCAATGATTCAAGACGGTATCAATATATTTATCGAAGTTGGACCGAATTCAGTTTTGACAAATTTGCTAAAAAACGGCATAGCGGACAAATCCGATTATCTCACCGTGTCGATGGACACTAAAGGGAAAAATGGCCTTGAATCGTTATGGAATTCTTTTGCTCAACTTTCACTTGCAGGCATCAATATAAACTACGAAAATTTATGGAATAATTTCGTGTTTGAATCAAGTAATGAACCCTCAAAAAAACAATCAAAATCTTCCATCACAGTTTCATTAACAGGTACAAATTATGGCAAAAAATATCCGTTTCAAAATAGTGACACTGAAGCAAAAACACAACCCATTGTAAAATGTGACACAAATGATGATGAATTGAACTCATCTAAAAATAATTTTGCTCCTGTACTGTCCGATATCCCCAGAGAAAAGACTACAGATTGGTATCAGTCATTTTATAATATACAAAAGCAAACAGCAGACGCACAAAAGGAATTTCAGCAATCACTAACGGATAGCCATTTGGCCTATTTAAAGGTTACTGAAGAAGCATTAAGACAATTAGGTGGGGTACAATCATCCCCCACCCCACCACCATTGACTATTGATTCAGAAAGTATTCAAACGAATCAGACTGACCAGATTGATAATCAAAAACCAATCAAAACTCGTTTAATTGAGAATATCCCCCAACAGACGGACAATCACTCTGCACATGAATATGATAAAGAATCTGTTGGAAAAATATTATTGGAAATTGTCGCAGATAAAACCGGATATCCAGTCGATATGATAAAATTGGACATGGAACTGGAAGCCGATTTAGGAATTGATTCAATAAAGCGGGTTGAGATATTATCCTCACTCCAAGAAAGGATACCCGGATTAGATGCCAGTGACACGTCTAAATTAACCGCAATAAAAACATTGAACGAAGTGATCTCAATTACTCATGAAGATTTAGCATCTAATACTATATCAAACCACAAAAGCAGTGAAGAAAAAAACAGTCGGCACCAGTCTATTGACACTTCAACATTGGAGGAATTAATTTTAGATATCGTTTCTGAAAAAACTGGTTATCCGAAGGACATGATCAGTATCGATATGGAATTGGAAGCTGACCTGGGAATCGATTCTATCAAACGGGTTGAAATTTTATCAGCACTGCAGGAGGAATATTCATCAATCAATCAATTAGATACGTCTAAATTGGCCTCATTAACCACGCTTGGAGACATCATTAGTCATGTCAAAACTGACGGTGAACTCGACATGCAGGATATTTCATCAGAAACTGATCTACCCCCTAATGATCCCCTTCCTTCGCCCGATTCTATATCGACCTATGAATTAGGTGTTCAAGCTTCCCCAGCACCGGGACTGGCAGCCATAGGCATAGAGAAATCCGATCCCTTATATATTATTAAAGATAATCGAGGCGTTGCTCGAAAGCTTGCAACAAAACTAAAAGCGAAGGACATAAAGGTTAAAGTTGTTGAAGAATTGCCAGATGATGCACGCGCGGTCGTATTCCTAAAAGGGATAAATAAATCAGCGGGAAATTTAAAATACAGTGATGCAATCTTGTCTAATTCCGAGGCTTTTGCTATCTCTAAAAAACTGAGCAAAAATACAACTCAGGGAAATAGAATTTTTATCACCGTACAGGATACCAATGGTGATTTTGGTTTATCGGGTCAATTGAATGTTGCTAATGTGTGTTCCTCTGGTTTGTCTGCATTATCCAAAACAGTAGCAAAAGAATGGCCTGATGCTTATGTGAAGGCAATTGATATTCAATGTATCAATCAAAGTGCATCTGAGATTAGTAACAGACTGTTCTTCGAATTGGTTAACGGTGGACCTGAAATTGAAATTGGCTTACCAGCCAACGGCCAGCGCCTGCGAATCGTAAGCAACCGGGTAAAATCAAATCAACATCAACCCGGATTCAAAAAGGATGACGTTGTCATTGTGACGGGTGGTGGACGTGGAGTAACAGCAGCATGCATATTGGAATTGGCTAAAAAAATACCACTTAAAATTGCGGTTGTCGGGCGCACAAAAATCAAAAAGTCATCGGATCAATTTTCTGAAGTTTACTCAAAAACGGAAATTAGGCAAAAGATTATCACGGAATCTCTGCAATCTAACGATAAAAAAACACCGGCTGAACTGGATCGGGATGTCGAAAAAATATGCATCAATCAGGAGATACATCAAACCATCAGGACATGTCGGGAAGCTGGATCGGATGTTCAATATTTTGCGTGTGATATTAACAATTTTGATAGTGTTTCAAAGACAGTTGGGAAGGTTAAGGAACAATGGGGTAAAATTGATGGAGTAATTCATGGAGCTGGTATAATCGCGGATCAATTAATTCAGACCAAAACAATTAGGCAATTTGAATCAGTTTTCAAAACTAAAGTCGATGGATTAAGTAATCTCATATCTGCTTGTGAAAATGAAAACATATCACATATTTACGTATTCTCTTCTATTGCAAGCAGGGAAGGAAATCCCGGACAGGTTGATTATGCCATGGCTAATGAAGTTCTCAACAAGATATGTCAGCGGGAGAGTTATGTAAGAGGAGATTCCTGTTCTGTAAAATCGTTTATCTGGGGACCGTGGGATGGAGGCATGGTAACCCCATCTCTGAAAACGCATTTTGAGTCGTTTGGAATTCCGCTAATTCCACTGAAAATTGGCAGTGAAATCTTTTCACAAAATTTGATCAAAAACGGTAGTGCCAACGCTGAACTCATTATTGGCGGTAATCCTATCAACAAATCTCCAAAAAACAATCACATTTGGGATATATGTATTGATAAAGAATTTTACCCCTATCTATCCAATCATAAGATCAATGATATTCCTGTGGTGCCAATGTTGGTTGTTAACGAATGGTGTTTGAGAACTGCGAAGTCCCTGTATCCTGAATTATACATAAAATCCTGTAAAAATATGAAGGTGCTAAAAGGTATCAGCCTGATTGAGTTTACTAAAAAAACAGCTTGGCATCAACTGCAATGTAACATTGATTCGAATAATGATATGCCTGTTCTAAATTTTTTGTTAACATCTCAAAACAATACAAAATATTATGAAGTCACGATTGAGATGACGAGCGATCTATTGGCTCCTCCTGCACATTCGTTCAATGACACGCTTAGTGGTAATTGGACGGACAATATAGACTCAATATATCAGCGTAAATTATTTCACGAAGGTGATTTTAGAGTTATCAATAAATTAGGGTGTTTTTCCGATAATGGTTGTACCGGTTTGTTAAAACACGTAAATGGTGGGTTAGATAAGCAAAAAGCATCCTGGTCATCTGATGTGGCTATTCTCGATGGCGGTTTACAATTAGCATTACTCTGGAAATTGGCCATGTCAAATAAAACTTCACTACCAACTGGATTTGATCAATTGGTATTGTACCAGCCATCTATATATGAAGGATCTATAAATTGTAGATGTTTGTCTGAAAAGGTCAGTCCATTACAGACAAATTGGGATATTCTTTTTGAGAATAAAGATGGCAAGGCTCTAGCCCGAATAAATGGATTACAGATGCATGTTGTCCCAAGTGGTATTTTACTGGAAAATTCTTAAGGTTTTATGATCAGTAAGATAGGTAGGTGTTGGTGGCATGCCGAATTGGCTCCAATTCAGGCAATATATCTGGCCACGCTGATCCACTCAAACAAGAAGGCCCTGATGGCTTCGCCTTTAGGTGAGGACCTTCTTTCTTAAGTCAATCAGCTTATAGAAATGGGGCTAACTTTAATGACAAAAACGGGCATTTTTCAAGTTGGCGGCAACAGTAGGTAGATACACAAAATACAGTTTGAACAGGAAATAAGCGAGTGGAAATCTGAACAAACGAATAGTACCAAAAGGCTAATCTCATAGTCGGTTGCTACAACTATAAACAGCTTAATCAGACAGACGCTTTTTTAGTTTAGCTTTGTTGATTTTTTGATAGTTACTCAAAACAGCAAGCACTATTATCTGCTTTTCATCTTCATGTAATGTATAGATAATCTTATTACCCTGAAATGTCAATATACGAATATCTGGCAGTAAATCTGGCTCCTTTGAGTTTTGAGTGGGTAACAAGGTTTAGCCTATCCCGTTGATATGGTTTATTGTATTGACAAAAACTTATTGACGGGAGGGAATAATATGTTTACGGATAAAATTTTTGAAACAGCTTTGTATATTGAAAGTCCTTGGTTTATTGACAAAATTGATTTTGACCTTGATGAAAAACGCCTTGATATCTTCATTAACTTCACAAAAGGAAGTATGTTTATAGTCCGTTTCATATGACTCTATACTTAAATTCCTATCCTTTGAGTGTGGTTTATGCATAAATGCGGTACGAAGTCATTTGAAATGCACTATAACAGTGATGATCCCGATAATCCAGAACAATTCAAAGCTTATGATACGGTAGATAAGACTTGGCGGCATTAAAATTTCTTTGATCATGAATGTTACCTTCATTGCAGAACTCCGCGAATT
>JAJFLO010000029.1 GCA_021772675.1 Verrucomicrobiota bacterium
TATGATTTTCAGGGAATCAATCAGGAAGATACTCAACAACCGGATGATGTTCGCCTGTTTCTGGTCATTTATAATTTACTCAAAAATACGGTTTATGATGGTCCGGTCACACTTAAAATTCTTGATGGTGACCAAGTGAAATATACTGAAAAAAAGATCGCCTCAGAAGAGGAAAGTATTTATACTCTACAAGGTGCCCTACCCTCTTCAGGAAACTATTCCCTGGCTATTGATTTGGATGATGAAGGAGGAATTACAACGATCATTCCCTTTACCCTGTCATCCCAAAAATTCAATTGGGGTAAATCGGTAGCTGCAATTTTAGTCTTTCTAATATGTGTCGTTGCCGTCGGTTCACGAAAAGCACGAATCAAAATGGATCGAAAAATGAATGCGAAGCAAAGGAAGGAAGAGGAGGCAGCCTGAATTATTCATAACCTTTAACCGCGTTTACACCCCGTTGGTAGTGACGGCTTTAGCCGGTTTTCCTGGCCACACTTCTCACCGGCTAAAGCCGTCACTACGAACAGGGCGTGAACTAAAGCATTACCTCAAACATTCGAAAATCATAAAAATAATGCCAAACACCAACACAACAACTAACCAAAATCAGTCTTTACAACATGAAGGCTCCCACTCCTCGATGCATGAAGGATCGCATTCAATGACCATTGCAGAAGATCGTCCCTTCACCGAAGAATCGACTATGCATCAAATGGATGGGATTCCTACATACCTGGCGATAACAGGTGTAATTCTGGTCATTTTATGTTCACATTATTTTGTCAACAAAAAATCAACCATTGGTAAAAACAAACAATACTGGCAGTTCAACCTTCTAAAGTTTGGTTTTTTGAATACGTTAGTCAAAAAATCCTACTTCCCTTTACTCATTCAATCTGTCTCCATGATCCTTTTTAATCTGGTCATAGTTGCAGGTTTCATTGGCAGTCAGCAGACTAATATTGCTCCAGTACTTACCTGGACATGGTGGTGGGTTTTGTTGATTTTTGTCATCCTTGGGTTAGGTACTACGTTCTGCGCAGTGTGCCCCTGGGAAGGATTCTCTTCACTAATCAGTTCATTTTCACTATCTTCACGCATCAAAAAATTAGGGTTTGAACACAAATGGCCCAAATTCGCCCGCAATATTTATCCAGCTCTGATTCTGTTCGTTTTGCTCACCTGGTATGAACTTGGATTCGATGTTACCAGGTCACCGATGATGACCGCTATCATGGCTGTAGTTATGGTCTCCATGGCCATTTTGGCAGCCCTTATATTTGAGAAACGAGCATTTTGTCGATATGCCTGCATTGTCGGGCGGATCAGTGGTTTATACGCCTTATTCAGTCCAATTGAGTTGCGCCCTAAAACAACCGATGTATGCCGAACCTGTACCGGTAAAGAATGTTATAATGGATCGGAGACACAAACAGGATGCCCAACCAACCTTTTCCCGGGCAACCTAAATAAAAATACGTATTGTACCTTATGTACTGAATGTATTCGCGCCTGTCCTCACGACAACCTTGCCATTAATATCCGGCCACCGGCCACGGACCTCTATGACAAGAGACAGTATAAATGGGACGAGGCTATTCTGGCTATTGTGCTGCTGGCATTGACCAGTTTTCACGGAATAACCATGACCCCGGCCTGGGAAAAGTTGAATAATAGTTTGCGTGTTGAGATGACCCTCGGGCCAAAACCTGTGTTTACAATGTTGATGATTATTATAACAATTGCACCTGTTCTTATATTCGGACTTACCGCTTTCAGTGCCAAGAAATTCACGAAGGAATCAAACGTTTCTGTTGGTAAGATTTTCCGCGCCTTCGCTTATTCTGTGATTCCAATCGCCCTATTTTATCATTTAGCGCATAACGGTATGCACTTTTTTATGGAAGCACAAAATATAATCCCTCTGTTAAGTGATCCGTTTGGATGGGGCTGGAACTTATTCGGCACTGCTGGAAAAACCTATGGCTCATTGTTAACTCTGAAGACTATTTGGTATATCCAATTGGGTTTGATTGTCATCGGTCATATATACGGTGTCATTATAGCCGATCGCATTGCTAAAAATTTATTCAAAGATCATAAATTGGCGATGAAAAGTTTGATCCCCTTAATCGTTACCATGATCCTATTTTCCAGTTTCAGTATCTGGCTCATCGCCCAACCGATGCACATGCGCAGCGGGATGTGAGTACTACTTAGTAAACAGTAAACAGGAATCAGTAAACAGTGAACAGTAAACAGTGAACAGTAAACAGGAATCAGTGATAAAGTTTTCAAAGATCCGCCGTGGCGGAAAAAGTAAAGTCCAATGAACAACAAAATTACACGACGACAATTTTTTAGATTAGGGGTTCTGGATTTAACAGAATCGCTATTGGATTCCGTATTACAAAATCCGGAAACATCAGCAAAAAATGCTATCAGACCACCCGGAGCAATTACAAATGAGCAAGAATTTCAGGATACATGTTCTCGATGCCGTGATTGTTCTAACGCCTGTCCTTATGATGTAATTCAGCATTTGGGACCAGCCTCTGGTTTGGATGAGGGTACGCCATATCTCATCCCAAATGAACATCCCTGTCACTGGTGTCCGACAATGGATTGCATACAGGCCTGCCCGACAGGGGCACTTTCATATAATGACTACACAAAGGAACTACTCCAGAGCAAACCGCAAGAAAATAAACCCAGGAGTGGGATTAATCCAATCGCGAAAGCAAACCTGAACTTAAACCTATGCCTGACCAGTCAAGGAGTTCTCTGTGATGACTGCGTTACAAGTTGCCCGTCATCAATTAAGGCAATCAAACTCGTCGGCAAATCTCCCCAACTCGACTCAGCATTGTGTGTTGGCTGTGGATTGTGCAGTTACCACTGCCCGGCAACGCCGAATGCGATTGAAATAACTTCTTTGCACTAGCTAG
>JAJFLO010000281.1 GCA_021772675.1 Verrucomicrobiota bacterium
AAAACTAAGAAAAAAACAGATATCAAGACATTCGATCTAACCTGCTATAATCACGCGCGATTTTGAGTTATTTTTGTTTCCATCAGAGTGATGACTCCGATCAACATTTTCTCGGTTAGCAGGTAGATCAATTCAACGTTATCTTTATCAAAATTATTCGTGAGTTGGCGTTAATTAGGTGAATATTCAAACCATTTTATTGACATCACTGTTCCATATGTGGTGTTTATATTGAACAGTAGGTTGTAATGAAAGTGTTAGTTTCAAAAATTCTTTTTACGGTTTTTGCGATATTACAAGTTGCTATGGATACCTTTGGTATTATTGCCAATGAAAAAATAATACCATTTTTTTCACTATTAGCGATCTTTGCATTAATCGGCATTTGGATGCGAAGATTCTTCGGCTTCTTTTTTTATCAAGGTTATTTTTTTCTCTTGTTGGCTTACTATGGGCACACGGTTTTCATTGAAAGAAGTACCTCATCGATTATTCAATTCATTCTGACATTACTCATTGGTGCTTTCATATATAAAAGTATTTCAGATGATTACAGTTTGGAAAATGATGGATGGCTGGATAAGGCCATTTTGAAATTGATATCAAGAAACTAAGGGGGCAGATAACAACTGCATTGAGAGGGACTGAAAAAAGCGGCGCTCGTTCCTCGCTCTGCTTTTTCCAGCCCTTCATGCTAAACGTTAGCCATCACAATATGAAGCAGATACACACACTTGCGTCAATCATTACAATAATAACAGCTTTATTAAACATAGGACTTGCAACCTTAGGCGGAACGTTAAACATATCAAAACCAGTTCTTAATATCGAATTTCCAAATTTTCCGATAAAACTATTGGTGTTCTTTTACTTGGAGTTATCAATTTCTCTCGTATTTGCATATATTAAGTCCCAAATACGTCACAATCTAAATCAGATCCCATCATTCTATTTTGTAGCAGCATTTCCGTTAATAATAATTGGATTATTGGCATCAGGATGGACGTCATTATTTAACATTGAATGGTTCTTTATTGAAAAGGATTGGGGGTATTCCATATTTTTTTCTTACCAATCAATCACGGTCATATTCTGGGGATTTTTGTCGCTTGTTATAATGTGGTTTGCTGGAGGACACATTGACGGGTTGGTGCAAGGAGATCTAAATGAGTTCGATGGGCACGATGGATTAGTTTACGCCACTCTTCTCCTAATATCCATGGTAGTCATAATTATCTATAAATACCAATTAGGCTAAACAATAGAATCAAGATCAACGTCCTATATCTGCGCGCGATTTAGAGCTTTATCTGTTGCCATCAGAACTGCAACTCCAGTAAACATTTACTCGGATAGGACGTGACTTATTCAAAACGATATCTGAAGAATTCAGGTTCATCTATCGTTTTGTGGACAAAGAACAGCGTGGAAACGAACTGGATGAGAAAGATATCCAGTTCCTATCCCCGATTTGGTTGATCAAAAACGAATCCTATCCTATCGGAAACGATTCGTAAAAACTCCGGCAACACCAATATTAATCAGCAAAATTTAGAAACAAAAAAAGATATCAAAACGATTCATGCAATCCTTATTACGCACCGCTTCGCTTTACTTAATAAGGATGCATGATCTCAACGTTAGAATTGAGGAATCGGAATTATGAACTTTGACGAATTACGACGACAAGCAGAAAATCATCTAGGGAAGGACATTGTCAATAAGGCAGAAAAAGTTATTCGAAAGAAGATTGATAAGGCTGCAAATAGTCGAACTAAGGAATTAATCGAGATAGAAGATGTAAATTTCAAGAATGAAATTTCCGATTTAGCTGATGAAGCAAAAGAAAGATTGAAGGGAAAACCGGAATTACAATCGTCAATAGATGAAATGGAGCTCACTCCTATGGAGGAAAGCAAGGGAGATGAGCCAAAAATTGAAGTGCCAAATAAAGAATTTAATTCCGCAATGGAAGACAAGGAAGAAGGTCGGAAGTCTAGAAAAACGAAGCAAGAAGTTCTTCAAGAAGAACAAAAGGTAAAAGAAACCCCAACCGGACCTACCGGAGATTCCCATTCAGCAAAGCTGCTCCATGCAGCCGTAGAGGAAGAGTATCGATATGGGAGACTTGGGTTGGGATTAGGGCTTTCCTGCATAATTGCTGGAGTAATTTTGGGATTGAATGGAGTGGCAGGATCTACTTCTTGGACGGCTAAACTCTTAGCGTTAGAATCAGAGATTAATGATGCAGCACCCGGTGTTTTGGTTTTTGTAGTAGGAATATTTATGGTCTGGATCACAAAGCCGAAAGTCAAAATGAAAAATCTAAGAGGATAAAAAAGTTCTAACATGTCGCTTCACACTAACGGGGAATCCGCTGGCGCTGCTTCCCCGTAGGTGAGCTTTTCGATATCTGAGGACATCAGGTTCATCTATGTTTTGAGATGGGAGAACAGTGTGGACGCGAACTGAACGAAAAAACGTATTCAGTTCCCTATCCCCGATCAGGTTGATCAAAAACGAATCCTATCCTATCGGAAACGATTCGTAAAAACTCCGACAAGATCAATATTAACATCTGAAATTTTGAAACAAAACAGATATCAAAAGAATTCATGCAATCCTTATTACGAGCCGCTTCGCTTTACTTAACAAGGATGCATGATCTTAACGTTAGAATTATAAAGGAAACGTGTATGAGTGGTCAAATTACAGCAAACATTATTGCAGGAATAAGCACTGTTATCGCGGTAGTAGCCATCGTAATTTCAGTTAACACATCAAACGATGCAGATAGAGTTTCGTTAGAGAAGCGTATAGCTACTCTTGAAACTGAAATCAAGGCCAAATCGTCTGCACAACAATTGTCAAAACTTGAAACTGAATTTTCTTTAGTACAGCACCATATATCTACAATTGGAGCAACTCTTCAGGTGAAAGCAGATAAGACTGATCTGACACCAATTTCAACGGCGATGACAAGTATAAATGCAACAGTTTCGAAATTGAACAATAGAATATCAAATGTAGAAGTTGAGCAGAGAAATCAGGCACAAATCAAATCGATACCAACGGGTTCTATTTTTCCATTTGCAGGAAGCCTGACTGAAGCTGGACGTCTATCAAGTTATGGATGGTACATTTGTGACGGAAGGCCAATAGATGATATAGATGCAGCTCCTAGATTCAGGAATAGCTCGACTCCAAAGCTTAAAGATCGATTTCTGATGGGAGCGAATTCAATAGGTAAGACCGGAGGACACAGTGGTGCAACAACATCTAGCGCAGGTAATCATTCGCATGGAAGGCGACAGATTTCTGGCTCCGGTTTTGGAGATGACCGACCAGACAATCAGTTTCTTCCAAATCATCAAGGAAATCATTCACATTCTGTGGATGTGTTGCCGCCTTACTATACTGTAATATACTTAATTTACGTGCGATAGATATTCTAACAACAGGATCGACTCAATGTAGATTCCGCTGCGCTCCAACTACATGAGTCATTCAATTCGTTAGCCACAGATTCAAAATGATACTCACTGAAAGGGAATGAGTAAGCGATGGAAATTCGATTAACCAAAGAGCAAAAAATTACAGTCAATGGTCCTCAAGCTATTTTCAATATCATGCAGCAAATTCTGCTGCGTGAAAATAAGATTGGTAGGAATAAAGAGCACTTTTGGGTCATTGGCCTGGCAACAAGCCATAAAATTCTTTTTATCGAATTAGTGAGTTTAGGGAGCATCAACAAAGCGATTGTCGATCCGGGTGAAGTGTTTCAATTATCGATTCATAAGGACGCCGTTACAGTCATTCTTGTTCATAACCATCCCTCCGGAAATCTTACGCCATCTGATCCCGACAAGGATATTACCGATAATTTGATTCAAGCAGGTAGAATCATTCACAAAGAAATCATGGATCATTTAATCATCAATGAAAGTGAGTATTACAGTTTTCGTGATTCAGGTCTTCTGGACGAATTAAGACGAAGTAAAAAATATGCACTGAAGTATCTGGAAGAGAAACGAATTCGCGAAGAAGGGGAGGAATTAGGGGGAAAAAGAAAAGCTGTTGAAATGGCCAAAGGAATGAAACAAAGAGCCATTGAGACCCAAATCATTGCTGAACTTTCAGGATTATCAATAGAAGAAATTGAAAAATTATAAGTCACCACCCCGAAATTGGCTAACAAAAAATTTGATACCAACCTGCTATACCAGTGCGCGATTTGAGGCTTTTCTTGCTGCCATCAAAGTGATGATTCCAATTAATATTTTCTCGGATAGCAGGTGGATCAATTCAAACGTTAGTCATGGAATAATCATATGAGTGAAAATACTCCAGACAAGAATGCAGAGGGAAGCAAAGGAACAAATTTGGTCCTTGGTCTCGACAAACTTCTTGAACCAACTTTTGAATTGATTGGACAGGAATTACGGGACTATCTTAAAGAAAAAATTGACGATTGGAAGGCCCGTAAAAGAGCGAAGAATTTATCTGAACATTTACGAAAAGTTAAGGATGAAATTAGTAGTGAATCTCACGAAGGATCAAATAGTGACAGTACGGTTAGACAGGCCGAATTATTTGAGGAATGGACAGAGGGAGCCCAAGAGGTTAGTCCAGATGACAAAATTCTTGCTGAAATTTGGCAAAAATTGCTTCTTGAAATAATGAGAGGGAAGAAAATTGATAAGATTGTCATAGAGAAATTGAAATCTTTATCCTCTTTTGAAGCCGAGATCCTCCTAAAATTCAAAACTCGGCACTATTTAAAGAAGGTAACCGATAAAGAGATTCACTACCTAACTGAACTTGGTAAGAAGAATCTTGTGAAGAGACGTACAAATCGGATGTTTTTGGTTTCGTCTTTGTTGTCGATATTAGCAACATTTCTTGTGATCTGTAAAGGAATAATCTACTATTTTACCGGCTATAAATTGTTGGAAGTAAGAGAATTTGATTTTTTCGATTTTTATACTGGTTCATTCGATCTACTTTTGCTTTCTGTTGCTGGAATTTCCGTTTACGTCGCGATTTTTTCGATCATGTTGTTTGGTTTTCGCAGGTGGGGGATTACGTGGATTGGTCGGGAGATTCTACTATTTTCACCACAAAAAGACGGCAAATATTGACTAACCAATCGGTCCAGTCTAACACCGTACCGCCGCCGGTCGTCCCTCCCTTTGGCGATCCTGTGTAGCTGACCTTAACGTTGGGCACTCAAGAAATGAAAGCAGCGGTTGTGAATTGCATGACAACTTAACTTTAGGAGGAGAAAATGCTAGGAATTTTGGGTTGGATAATCGTTGTTTGGTTATCGGGAAGCGTTATATATTCGACCCAGTTTCACCTACTTAATTACTTCAATTCAAGTGATGCAGATTTTGTCATCGCTCAAAAGATGCACGGGCCTGAACATGTTGAGAAAATGTCAAAAAAGAATTTCTTGAAAAAGGTTTTTGAGTTACAAATCTACAAGATTATCATCATTCTGATACTCTTATATCTATTAATTTGATAGCACATACAGCCTAACCAATCGCTTCACTCTTACGGGAAAGGAGCGTAGCGGATTTCCCGTAAGAGAGCTTAGCGTTGGGCGAGAATAATGACCAATATTGCCACAGACTTGGAAACTCGACGTAAACTTGCGACTCTGGGATTTGCGTACAAAGCATTCTCCTTGGCAGAAGCCGGTTTTGAGGAGATCGTAAATAGAAACGCAGACGACCTTAACGAATTGACAAAAGCCTTGATTTTGTGCGGTGCAGTAGTGAATTACGGCAAGCCGTTTAAGCGTGGCAATGCCTTAGACATCATCCCGGACACAATGATTCCAGATGAATATTCAGAAGCACACAGTGTCCTAATAACTGTACGAGATAAAATTTTTGCTCATACTGATGCAGAAGGACTAAAGGTTGAGGATGGTGAATTAAACCAGCTTGAATACGTTGTCAAAGACCACGTTGCGAGCCTCCAATTTATTGATCACAAACTGAACATGGATCTAGCCGGAGACTTCCTTAAACTAAGCCAATTTATGCGTGAGAAAACGGGCGATGAATTACACCGAGTGCAGAATGGATTATTAGGAGTGGTCAGTGTTCCGGACGGCGTCTATAGGCTGAGTCTCGATAAGTCGGAGGACGTCTTGATGCCTATCAAGTCTGAAAATATATAGCCCAACAATGCGGTTGTACTAACTCCGAATCCGCGCCGCTTCGCTCTGCTCCTTCGGAGTAGCACACCGTAAACGTTAGGAAATAAAAGTAATGCATGAAGAATTTGACGATCAATTGCAACAGAATAATGCGATATCTATAAGTCAAAAAAATGTTATGGAGATTGTAATCCCGAGTATTTGGCCAATTTCCTTTGAGGTAAGTGATCAGGATTTTTCTTATGCAGATGAATATTTGGATGTCTTTAAGACATGTCTTGACAACCTGAGTATTCCATTCTTTGATGCAACATGTGACGAGGATTATGATATAGAGGTTGTTTTCTCTTTGGCTAAATTTGAGAATTTTATGAACATCACACTTGATATCCATACTGAAGAAGAGATTGTTTACTCCATCGATTATAATTTCCCGCCAGGCGAGAATAAAGCTTTAATAGCTGACAAGATTAGGAATATAGTTGGGTTTTGGAAAATAGACCTATTGGATTCCTAACAAATCAGTTCAGGCAACACCGAATCGCTTCGCTTTACTTAATAAGGATGCATGATCTCAACGTTAGGATAGACAATGGAACTTACTCAAGAAGAGGCTCAACGTATTTGTCTACTTCGTGCATTAGAGTGGGGCTATTTTCCCCTCTTTTCTACTCAGGTTTTTGTACCAATTTCGTTTCTATTTATTCAATGGTGGATCGTTCCTATTACTCTGGTTGTTGCAACGTACTTTTGGCATCCGGTTAAATACAACATAGCCAATCTCAAAATTGCAATGCTAGTTTGCAACCTAAATACAGCTCTGATTCGCTGGCCAGTTACTATAGGATTCAGTATTTATTTCATTGCCAAGAAAGCTTATGTCCCGGGTATAGTTTTGCTTATTTGGCCAATTATTGTATTGGTGATGATGAAGTTTTGCCCACCAAGCAAGAATGGTGTCATACAGGGGGTTTTTCTCAAACAAATGCTTGGGATAGAAGGCGAGAAATCCTAACCAGACATTAGATACCAACCTGCTATAATCGCGCGCGATTTTAAGGTTTCCATATTGCCATCCGAGGAATACTTCCAATCGACATTTTCCCGGATAGCAGGTGGATCAATTCAAACGTTCGGAGAAACATATGATTGAATACTTAATAAAACCGACAAGATCTGAGTGGTTTAATTTCCCGCAAGACTCAAGTCCCTATCACCCACTAAACATGCCTTATCAGAAGATGGAAGGTGATTTGGGAGGAGCTAGAATAAGAGTGGAAGAATGTGAGATTTCTTTTTCTTATGAAGATCCAGGAATCCAGGTATCCTTTGATAGTGAGGTTACCCAGAGTTTAGCCGATAAGATTATTGATGAGATTAGAAAGTCAATTGAAGAAGCTGTCTCAGAACCGGCGGAAGTTGTGCAGATTTCATGATTGGATCCGAACAAGCGGATCGATAATAACGTCCAATACTGCCGCCCGATTTTAGCCTTTTTAGGCTGCCATTAATCCGACATATCCAATCAAAGGGACCTCGGATTGGACGTATATCATCCAAAACGTTATGTCGGAAAATGTTCATAATCGTTCAATAGTTTCCAAAATGCTTCCTTGGTGTGTAACAATTGGAGGTTGGGTTTTATTTATTATCGGGCATTCAACCATGGTCGCAATCTCAGTTCGAGAAACGCACGCAGGTGAAGTGGTACCAGTTGGAAATTATAAGATCGTTTTATCCTCACTTGCAGTTGTTTGCATCTTGATAGTGATGATTGGAACTTGGATGATCGTTCGTCCTTGGAAAATTCGTGCTATACTTTGGCCATGTTTAACGGTAGTCCAAATAGTCGCTGGAGTGTATTTATTTGCATTCTTAAGTTTTGCGGTTTACATCTGGGCTGGAGGCCGACTCTAAAAAAATATTAAAACATAACAAGTCAGTTCAGGTAATCTTCAGTACTCGCGCGCTCGCACTGAAGATACCTGACTTCAACGTTATCAGGCGAGCCGCCCATAAGGCGGAGTAATCTGGCAAAGGATCTCGCGGATGCTATTCGGATAAAGCTTCGAAAACCATCCACGATGTCCGTGAATCAAGCGAATCCATTCCTGACGGAAACGATTCGTCCGGCTGTAACCATTAATTGCCAATGGCAATACTCAACTACAATTAAATCAACCCCAGTCAGATAACCAGACAGCGGAGCCAATGTCCATAATTCTCGCGCGTTTTATGGTTATTCCGGTTGCCATCAGTAGGTTGCCTTCA
>JAJFLO010000282.1 GCA_021772675.1 Verrucomicrobiota bacterium
GAGCCACAGGGCAGCAAAAGTCATGCGTTCTGACTGTTTCGTCGTCAGGATTACCGAGGAACCGGATGAGGGAAAACTTCACGTCCGGATCTGTGGGGGGGCTGGTTAGGGAAACCGCTGGTCCTACCCGGAGTTATTGCGTTTTTGCGATGATGGGTCATTGTTTCTTAGGGGGCGTTTTGAATACCTCTTATTTGACAAAATAGTTTCCATCGGGACCAGCAGGAGCGCAAAAATGATCGAAACAACAAACACAAAGCAATTGGAAATCTATGAAATAGCCTTGTCCGCCAAATTCTACGCCGTATCTTATTAAATTCCGTTAACACCAGTTGAATTCTAATTTAGAAACCGTAATTTTCCCCTTAGGGTCTGCGCAAAATTAATTTTTGCGCAGACCCTTGGTACACCATTAAAACGAGTTACAGTCCAAATTAATGAACTCCGGCTGAACGACTTCACATAATCCGTCAGCTGACGGATACAACCAAACATCCCTGTGACTTTCTCGATCAATGATAAATTTCAATCCACAGATACTTAAATCAACATCACCTCGGAAGGATGTTGGTTAACTCAATGTTCGATAAAAAATCCCTCCACATTTCATTATTTTTGACAATATGTTTAATCTCTGTATGTTAAATTGTTGAAAATATGCCGGATAACAGGGGAAAAATGCAATTCAAAATTGAGTTTAAGCCTAAATCGTTTAAGGATTTAAAGAAAATCCCGAAACATCAGAGAAAAAGTATTGTCGAGAAAATTGAAGGCCTGGAAAATAATTTGGCTGGTGATGTTAAAAAAATGACAAATTTTTCTCCGGAGTATCGACTAAGAATTGGAAAGTATCGTGTTCTATTTGAGATAGAAAATAATTCTGTTGTTATCTATCGCATTAGACATAGGAAAGATATATATAGATAAGGAGAAAAAAGATGATCACCCTTCACCCAAATATTTTAACCAAAGCTGGAAAAAAAGAATTTGCCGTTCTCCCATATGAAGAATTCATTCAGTTACAGGAAGAATTAGAATTATTTGATGATTTGAGAGAACTTAGAAATGCAAAGGATATTGAAAAAGACTCTCCAACAATGTCACTCGATGATGTAAAACAAGAATTAGGATTAAAGTGAAAATCGAACATAGCAGTGGAGTTAATAGTGGTTCCTCTGTCGCTCCATCTCTAATAACTCACCTTGATCGTTGGTCAAAGAAGAGATGAAAAAACGGAAGCGATCAAAACCCGGGAAGCCAAAGATCTCTGAGATGGTTCAGACAATGGCTAAAGGTTATCTGGAATTAAGCGTGAATTTGGAAGAAAAAGAAAATTATTTACGCTCAGCATGTTCTGCGTGGAATATGGCTTGCTTCGAATCACCAAAGCGTTACAGACTTCTGCGAAATTATATCGAAAAATTTAAGGAGATAAATAATTCGTCAGAAGGGAATTGTAAAAATTTAGAAGAGGATTTGATGAAATTGATAGAACAGAAAGAAAAACTGTATCCGAATGTAATGGTACGAATATTAGATTCAAAAATCGAAGTGATAGATGGTAAAGAACACGTTAACATTGTTTCATCCGCATTTATATAAGAATGTATTGGAGTCGGGGTCACCAGCGTTATTGCGTATTGAGGCTTTGATTATAATTTCCTTTAAATGCTTCTCTATGGGTTTGAGTTTTGGTTACAATTTCCAATCACTTATTAATAGGGAAGACTCTAAAATATCCAAGGAAATCTTAAGATTGCATGTTCATTTGTTGAATACATTGGATATAACTTGGCGAAGAGCAATTGTAATGCGGCCATTCCCGGCTGCGCTCACCTTACTCAGTCAGGAATGACCGAGTTACTTTTTTGCATTCAACTAATGGACATGCAATCAAATCTTAAAAAGGCCATTGAACAATTATAAGCGGGTTTCAGTTGTCAGGAAAATCGATCACCTACTCAATTCATGGAGAAAAATACCAGCAGGTTTATCCGTGAAAAGATCGAAGAAGTTGCCATAAAGCAGCCGATTGTATCTCGATAGTATAGGGATTGGTTTCTTAAATTTTTGCAAATATGATTGTGAACAAATTTAAGGAATATCCCGGATAAGCGCGTGCCTCGTTTGTAGTACCGCCTTCAGGCGGAAGTTTTAGGAGAGCTTCAGCGATCCTGCGTTGAGAGATGCTCGCTGAAGCGTCGTAAAGACTTCCGCCTGAAGGCGGTACTACGAACGGGCTGCGATTAAATTTATAACATAGGAGGTTCGGAGTACACTCCCGCTCATGAACTGGACTGATATTGCCAAACACTACGATAAAGAAACCCCTGCGAAGCCGGTTAAGTTCATAGTATAGAAGTTTGTATTTCAAGTTGTTGAAATTTTGTATCTTATATCAAGTTACAGGATATATCGAATAAGGAGCGTGTCCCGTTTGTAGTCCCGCCTTCAGGCGGAAGTTTTAGGAGAGCTTCAGCAATCCTGCGTTAAGAGTTGCTCGCTGAAGCGTCGTTAAGACTTCCGCCTGAAGGCGGGACTACAAACCTTACCCTGTCCGGGTTTTGTTTGCGTTGATTTGATTGTATAAGCACTTGTATTCTTAGTCGTTACTATTTGTAGATAAAAAACCCGGCGATGCCGGTTAAGTTCAATTGAATGGGTTGAGGAAAGCATCAGAACGAAAACCTGTTGAGTGTGAACGTCAGCAAGGAATCAGAAATAGATGGCTTAAAACCTTAATCCATGCGATTTTGCACGGTAACCTTGAGTCACAATATTTTACGGATTTAGCCCGACTTTCTCACAAACTTTGTGGCGAGAAAGCTTAGATTGCCTATAGTTAATCGTTTGACCTAGACGAGCGGATGACAGTGTGTCGAGTTCTGCTAAGCAGAATCGCAAGACAAATTAAGACTTTGAATTTAGGTGATATACGCTTTTGCAACAGGAGTATTATGGGAAATCCGGATTAGATAAGCTCGGGGTTAGCCTAGTTGCGCGATTCCGCTGGAAGGACACGTCTCACTGGTTGAATCATTGGTTTACCTCCTATCCATTTAATTCGGGAGGGTACCTCGTCATTCCCTAAAATCTAAAAATCTGTCTTCCTGAACTTACTCCTCATGACAAATTGAACGCCCTGATTTTTATAATGATGCTGGACGCAAAAATCATGGCAAATGGTGGTCATTCAAATTAATGATAACTTGCCTGCAGCAGATACGAATGACAACTAATCGACTTGAAACTCCGAAGAATTCGGGCGTTCATTTTGTCATTGTGTTGAGGGTGGAGGACTGAGTTCAGGTCTTCTATATTCAGCCAGAACTCCAGTTATACCACTCGTGGTAGATTTTTCGAACGACCATGGTGGATTCAGGCATGAAGTTTCGCACGCTTTTTCGAAAACCTGATGATTTTGAATTTATTAGAGTCTCAATTCCCTCTAAACTGATTCTGTAATGGTTGCCGGAGGCCAGGAAAACCGCAACAATAAAACTGCCTGCAGGAGTAAAACCATGTGCAGTTTCAATCGCAGATTCATAAAATCCGCGACGTCCGGTTCGTTTTACAAGGCTCACGAGGTCCTTTCTTCGTCCGGATTGAAAGCGTCCCCGACCTTCTAATTTTACAATTGTGCGAATGCTTCGGAGTATCTGCAGCGCAATCAGATCTGGTAGAATAAATGTAGGATTTTCAGCTCCGCTTCCGGAGGAACCTGAAGCACTGCTTCGCCCCGACATTGTTGTCAGACCGAGTGGATTTTTACCCGATGCACGAGACAAAGCCTTCCCCGTTTTAGGCTTAGAAGATGCCATCACACTTCCGGCAGCACCGGTAATTCCCGCAGCTGCGGCAATGAATCGTCCGCCAGGGAGGCTGACACTTACCCCAATTCTTCCGTCGATGATTGCAGCTGCCATGTCGACCGCCTCAGAAGCGTCGCCTCCGGCTTCACCCGCTGCCACACCCGCCGCTGGAATTCCATCACCGGCATCGGCCGGCGCCGGCGAAATCGAGGCAGCCGCTAAAGCGATTCCGATGTCTTCCAATATACTCACGAAAGATTCTCCAGACGGGCCGGTGAACATGACGGGATAGCCATTGGCAAAGGCATCGGCATTGATTCCCCCTTTTCCAAAAGGGGACAGTTGATTGACATCACGCTGAATGAATCGCTCCAGCCCGGGGTGATAGACGCGACTTCCATTTCCTGAAAATTGACAGCCGGTGGGTGTGTTCGTTATTTTGCCATCGAATTTTAGGTGCCAATTGCTCGCTACCGGACTTTTTTGTGAAGTCGTGAGTTTGCTTGAGACACCATATGGAGCGTAGGCGTATTGATTTTGAACCTGCCACTTATTCTCTCCTGATGTCGCGACATGCAGTACATTGCCGGAAATGTCGGTAATATAACTATTCAGCGTGCCTCCATTGAGTATATCATCAGCGATACCGATTCCCTTATGGAAATAACTGGATGTATTTTTTTTTGTGGACCGGGTAGCGATGCGATTAATTAATGATCCGACGTAATAGAAGGTATTGGCTTGATCAGACGACGGGGTCGCGGGGTCAGAAACGGTTTCTAAAACCATGTCTCCCCATCCATTGTACTGGTATCTAACATTTTGAGTCACCTTAGACCCGGGAGCGCTCTCGAATTGAACTAAATTACCGAGTGCGTTGTAGCTGAGGATATTGCCATTCGCGTCTTTGGTCAGGTTGCCATTTGCGTCATATTCCATAATTTGGCTATTGGCATATGCCGGATCGCTATTCGTGTACGCTTTTAACTGTAACGGATTGGTGCTGTCGTAGGAATACGTGACGGTATTGTCTCCCGGTTTTTTTGTCATTGGATCGATGAAAGCCGTCTTTTCTGAAGTAAGATTACCAATGGCACTATATGCGTATCGGACTGATTGAATGCTATTTCCAAGCTCATCTCGCGGTGCCAACTCGCCCTGGTAAGTAGCACGAGCTAGCTGACCTAACCGGTCATAGCTAAAGATTTCTTCTCTGGCTTTATCGTCTTGAGGATACGAAATGTGTTTTGAATGAAGGGAACCATCGTCATAATAAGCATAACCAATCTCACAAAAATCAGCATCATTCAGTCGATACCTCATTTGAGACACTTGATCTAAACTATTATAGCTGACCGTTGTTTGTTTACCATTAAGATTTGAGCCGGCGAACCGTCCAAAATGATTATAGCGGTAGTTTTCCTGCCATGAACGGCCGCCGGTTCCCATGATATTTAACTGTTTTAAGCGTCCGATACCATCATAATTTTGAGCTGTTACGACACCCGCGATATCAGTCGAGTTCAGGATCCTGCTTTGCTGGCTATAGTTGAAGTCAACTCGTTTATTATCGGGATAGGTTATCGCGGAAGGACGGCTATTCGGGAAATAATCATACCGGTATTTGTTTTCCGTTATCCCTTTTTTATCAATCATTTCCAGCAACAACCGTGTATCAGGAGCATAAACCCAAGAGACTTCATTACTTTGTTTATTATCATGCAGGGTATAGGAACTTTTGGGGAAATTATCGGCGGTATAGGCATTAACAATGACGTCTCCGCCGGGCATTGTCACCGTGACCACATTGCCATTAAGATCATGAGCATATTGCGTTTTTTGATGACCGGAATCATAAAATTCAACGAGTCGGCCCAGGGCGTTATACGTTCTTTCGGCTAAAACGATTGTCACGCCATCATCCGTGATCGCGCTTTTTGTTCGTTTATTCATTAGATTGTACTCGCTGGAGGCAGTCACCCCATTGGGATAAACAACGTCGATTAACCGGCCGAATACAAATTTACCGCTTTCATTTTGATAAAACTCATTATCATATCGCATTCGCGTAATATCGCCATTCGCGTGTTGGCGTTGAATTAACCGCCCAAACCCATCGTAACTATTCTGGGTAAATGTTACATAGTTCTTGCGCGCGACGGCGCGACGAATAAACGTGTTTAACTCAGCGGAGGGAATTAAATGACCCGCGGCTATTCGGGAGTTAAAGCCCGACAGCATGTTTGTTAGACTGGCGGTGTAAATCAAACTCCCTGAATTGTTCTTAAAATCAGGATCTGGAGAAAAAACATAGGTCGCAATCACCTGGTAATTGTCATTATAGGAACAGGTCACGAGTGAACTTAATTGAGCAGCTGTGTTGGCGTTTGACTCATTTTCCTCATCGGATTCACCGGAACTGATGACGTACTTTGTTGTTCGTAAGGCGACATCATCATAAACCGTTACCTCTCGTGTTCCATCCGGGTTGAACGATTCAACCACTCTGCCCAGGCCGTCGTAACTATATTTGCTTATAGCAGCAGCGAATATTTTACCGGTCTGATCCGCGTCAAAAAGGGTATTTGACTCAACCTCATTGAAATTATTGTATGTAGTCTGCTCAAGGGTAAAATATCGGTCGGGTAACAATCTCTCACTGTCACACATTTGCTGTTGCAATTCAACAACACGGCCGAGCGAATCAAAAATATGACGGATTTTATAATCGTCGCTGGAGATCTCGGTGACGGTTTCAGAACCCGCCTGAGGTGCATGGAAAGAATATTCATATTTTTTCTGATATGAGAGCCGGCCATCCTGACTGGTATATTGCTCCCGGGTTATCCGGTTCATCCTGTCGTAGCTATAAGTCAAATGATTTCCCATGGCGTCACAGGACGTCGTACGCAGGCCTAACGGGTTATCGGTATGACAGATCACCGGGTTTGGAGCGGTGTCACTATTATTAATAAACGTGTGTCCGGTGGAAATACAGTCAAATGCCAGTGAATCCGCGTTCTCAAATTGATAATCATGTTCGCACTTAATCACGAGTGCGTCAACATCACCGACGGCTTTCATCTCTTCGGAACTCAGAAAGCCAAAGGATTGACTGGCTGGATCGCGATCGTAGGTAAAACCGGTTTGCCGCCGACAGATCATATCCCCGGCATTTTCGCTATAGCCATATCGACCTGAAGTCACAACCTGGAATGCGTGATTTTTGTGTGTTTTGAGCGTGGTAAATTGTTGTTCATAACGAAACTTGAGAGAGGCTGTGGTCGGGGCTTCCTTATCGGGAAGAATGGTTACACTTTTTAGCGCGTTAACGAAATTACCGGAGGCGGAGGAGGTGGGATAATAACGGAACTGTTTGACTAAACCAGACGCATTACGATATTCCAATATATTGCCATAATCGTCAAATTTATATTGACTGACCCGGGTATAGGGGCCGCGATCTTTACCACCATCAAATTGATAACTGCTTTGCTCAATTCTGATTGGCAAAGTATAAGCCGGCGGCAGTTCATCAACGGTTTTATTCTCCCATTCCAGATAGGTATACACATGGTTACGGGCGAGATGAGTCCCGACTAAAATTTCTTCCTGTAGCAGCAAGTGGTATTTATTGTATGTTCTAATCGTTTTCTGGGAGATATCTCCCAGAAAACGAATCACGGAGACAACGTACCGGTAATTGTCCGACGCATAGTAGAGGTTATCCTCATAGGGTTTAAAGGAATTATTCGTTCCATATCCCAGATAATTGTTACCCTCATTACGGCCGTAGTCGAATGTTTCAATAACGGGGTCACTTTGTCCATCAACGGAATACGTTCCAAATTTGGCGACGGCGGGTTTATAGGGATAAGGCCCTCCCCGGGGTACCTTTAATCCTTCCGGTAAATATTCAATTTGATGGAAGGCCCCGGTGATTAATTGCATTTTAGTAATCAGACTGCTTTGCGGTGCATAGGTAAATTCTGTGGTTCTCCCGAGTGGATCGATGATGCCATCGAGCCGCCCGCTATTTAGCAATAAGGTATAGCTCACGATCTCGCCGGAACTATCCAGTGAAGAGATGACGGGATAACCGGTTTTCCGGTCCTGAGTAAAATGAATGCCGTAAAATGTGTCCTCCGCGCCTGTGATGGCCGTTAGATTCGTCGCATCATCGTACTGTAGATTTAACGCATAGCCTTGAGGAGAAACGATACCGGTTAAGCGGCCATGTTCATTCAGATATTCTTTACGGCCGTTTTTATACGTTAAGATGATTTCTTTTAACGCGCCGGTAGAGGGATTGGGCCGGACATTAATGTCCAGGGTTTTAAGTTTGAGATATTGCGGCTTGTTGTCATCGTTCATCCTGACTGTACTGCCATTTCCCAGGAGTAATGTCCGCTCCGCAGGTTCATACTTTGTCAATGAGTATTGCCAACCCATGCCAATATTGTCTATATTCGCTGCCGGATTATTGAATCTATCTACTGTTCCCAGTCGATCCTGGTGATAGACAAGGTTTAAGACCATCTTCGGACCATGAGCCCCGTTTCCCAAAAAGCTGAAAAGGTTCATTTTTATATTTAACAAACCCGTCTGATGATCGACATGGATATCTCCCGGCAGATTTTTTAAATTGAATGCGCCGGATACCAGCGTCGAGGTTTGGCTAGAGGTTGATATTAGGCTCCTGCTCCTTTTTAAAGGGGGAGGTGGAAGTAAAGGCGATTTTGTGGAGGAATATTCAATTACCTGAGTCATAACTAACCCCTCAATATAGTAAATTAAATTTGGGTGCATGTTCATTTTTTGCATTCAAAAAATGAACATGCACTCCAGAAATTAAATGATTTTCTGATACCGCTTTAGTCCTGGATAAGCTCGGCGTAAGTCCTTAAAAAGGCAAAGTAGGCACAACGTAGCAACCGTTGTGCCAATTATCCACAATTATTATAATCGATTTATATAGCGACGTTTATAATTAAATAAACATGAATTTCATATCTCTGAAGTCCTACAAATAAAAAATACATTTTGATATTTTAGACTGTTAGCCCGGATTATTCATAAAGTTTTGCAATGCGCGTCATCATCTCGCTTTCCGGGACGCTGAAACGGCTGAGAGATCAATGAGTTATGAATATTATTCGTGTGCAGGAATCGTGTTGAAAATTCGCCGTGGTGGAAACTGTTTCGAACGCGAAGAACATTATAACTCGTTGATATTATGTAATATAACGAATCGTAGTAGGCAGTTTATGAAAAATCCAGGTTAGATTATTAGTGGAACAGTCTTCGGGAGATACATTGATTTTGTCACCTTCAGGCAGAGTTGGTAGATCACGGGGGGAATTGATTAGTTCTACTTTGTCACCTTTGCGCGGCGACCTGCACTGATGTTATACGCAATACTTTTGCTATAAAAACGTATATCACCTAAATTCAAAGTGTTGACTTGGCTCGCGAATTTAATGTGTCTTTCTGCTGGACAGCAGAATAATCTCCACTCGCCTACGCCAAAACATTGAATTTAGGTAATCTAAGCTTTCTCGCTTCAAAGTGTGTGAGAAAACCGGGCCGGGAAATTGTTATTAATAAACGAAGCTACCAAAAACCTGGTAATTACTCAAATATTTGTACCAGTTGGTAAACTGATATTTCACAATAAGAATCGTCGAGTTCTCATTTTTGTTATCTAGATAAGCTCGGCGTAAGTCCTTCGGGTGTGCATTGTCTGTACTGGATGGAGTTATAT
>JAJFLO010000283.1 GCA_021772675.1 Verrucomicrobiota bacterium
AATGTTTAGAACAATGCTCGGTGAATCTTTGATATTGTATGCCACAAATGGAACCGACCAAGCATTACCTGACGAGCATCGAAATGAACGCTTGGCAGCATGAGGTCCACCTCAAAAATGAACTGCAAAACTTGAGTAAAAAGAAACCCATCACGGATTCAGGTAAAAGATTAATCGACAGCTATAGGGATTTTTTTCCACTTAGTTTTTTGTGTATCCTTAGGAATTGTAATATTCAAGACACCTTTTTTATAATTGGCCTTGATTCCGTCTGATTTCGCATAGTCTGGTAGTTGAATAACGCGCTCAAATGCCCCATATGAACATTCAACGCGATGAACCTTATCTTGTTCGCTTTTGTTTTCGCTCCTTTTTTCTCCTTTAATGGTTAAAGAATCGCGATCTACGGTTATATGCAGATCATGTTCGTCAACGCCTGGAATTTCAGCTTCAACTACAATATTTTTTGCTGTCTCGCTAATGTTAATATTAGGGCTCAATATTTTCGAATCAAATTGGGACAATCCTTCAAAATCAGTAAAAAGGCGATTTGCGATTTCGTTAAATCCTGAAAAAAAATTGTCAACAGATCGATTCTCAAATGGTTGTAAATATTGAAGATCACCCGTGTGTTCTACAGGTATGTTTTTACTACGATGAAATGGTATAATATCTCTGATTTTCATGATGAATCCTCCTTTTAAACTTTAGGTTTTTTGTTAGGTTTCAGGTGTCAGTGTTCAGGTGTCATTTTTTTTATCCTTGAAACCCGAAACCAGACACCCGAAGCCAAGTTTTGTTTTATATTAATCAAGGCAGGATGCCAGGCAATCGAAGATTGATCTTAAGTAAGTTCATGTTTCACCTTCTTGGTTAAAAAGTTCACAGTCCTGAGGATAAAAAACGAACTCCATGGCTGGCCTTGGTGTAATCAAAGACTTGGAAATACCGAACCTTTGAACTGTGAACTCCAAACCGTTCTCTAATATTTAGCCTGAATAATTCATCAGTATTCTGCTGTTAGCCCTAATCTCTGCTCAAATAAGCCGATTAACTCAATTTTACATCTCGGTGAATGAAAATTCACTTTCATTGTGAAATTTTCTCTAATCAACTTGTTATGAGCGAGTTAAGTGCTCTCGCGACGAATCGCATGAATTAATCAGGTTAGGTAACCTTAATTTCAATTTGCTTTGGCTTTGCTGCCTCTCGCTTTGGGAGGACGATATGCAGAATGCCATTTTTTAAATCTGCATTTATATTGTCCCCTTCAATATCGTTTGAAACCTCAAAGGTACGTTCGAAGTTTCTTGACTGGTATTCTGAATGAAGTGATTGCATCCCTTCCGGACCACCGGCATTCACTCTTCCTATTATAGTCAAAACTCCTCCTTCAAGTTTCACGTCGAGGTTTTCTTGGTTTACACCCGGTATTTCCGCTTCAAGATTAAATGAATCGGAAGTTTCCCAAATATCAACATTGGGCCTTATGGTGTAAGCACTATCCGAACGGGCATTTTCAATATCACAGCATGTTTGTTTTTCTGTAGCCATTTTTATATCTCCTTTGAGCCTCTTTTACGAGGCTCCATATTTAAGTGTATATTTTACGTTACTAGATTTTACTTATGATACCTTTACTTCGATTTTTTTCGGTTTATCCTCTTCCCTGCGTGCAAGATTCAATGTCAGAATTCCATTAAGGTAAGAAGCGCTGGCACTACTCACATCAACATTGAAGGGAAGCGTCAGCTCTCGCTGAAACTTTCCGATAAACCGTTCGCCCCGATGATAACTTTCATTTTCACCTTTGACACGAGATGGAATATCTCCAGCAATCCCGAGCTTATTCCCTTCAACCGAAATATCGATTGTCTTTGGATCAACTCCGGGAATTTCCGCCGTAAGAGCCAAGGTGTTTTCATTCGAATAAGCGTTTACCTTTGGATATCCCGAAGACGCACGTGATTTCTCATATGTGCGGTTAGCTTCGTTAAATAGATTACCGAGTAATCCGAAATCATGAAATAAACTTATTGGATGTCTGTTGTAACTCATTTTGATCCTCCTGTATGTGTTATAATGTTTTATATGTTATGTCTCAAAACAATTGTCATCTGGATAGGAGAATCTTTCGTACCAAACTAAATAAGAATCGACATAACACCTTGCATACAAATATTATAAATAAAAAATCAAGAAACAAAAAAATAAAATTCGTGCCATAATGACACAGTGTTTGCGCAATGAATTAGGGAGTTTTGGCACAAGGAAATAAAAATTGGGGGTTACGAGACAAAGTGATGTGATAGGAAAATATTAATGTTCAACATCTTTATTTAGCCTGGATTATTCATAAAGTTTTGTAATGAGAGTCATCAGATTGCGTAATATCAATGAGTTATGAATATTATTTGCGTGCAGGAATAGTGTTGTAAATCCGCCGTGGTTTATAACGCGCCGTGGTGAGTGGAAACTATTTCGAACCCGAAGAACTTTATAACTCGTTGAAATTATATGATATGACGATTCGTAATAGAAAGTTTATGAATAATCCAGGTTAGCCGCCTTTTTTCTCGACGGTGTGTACAGTAAAGAGAATATATCAATATAGATTATCAAAAAAAGTCAGGTGATCACTCGCCCAATTCAGATCGCAAAAGACTGACTTCATCTTTTAACATTGAAATGATTCGTCTTCTATGTTCGTAAATGTTATCCTTGGGGATATTTAAGATTAATGATACATCTTGTGCTGACTTTTTTTCGAGCGCATAGAGACTGAATGATTTGAATATGTGTGGCTTTATTTTGTTTTTTATTTTATCTAGCGCGATCTTAAAAAGATGCTGCTCCCATTCTCTATTCCATTCTTGCTCCCAATCAGTACTTAATGGTTGTTCTTCCAGCAACTCCATATTCTCTTCATCCGAGTTATATCGCCGGGCAAACTGAATATGCTTTTTTTCTTTGCGAAATGCATCAATAATTCGGCTTTTAACTATAGTCATTAAGTAGTGCCTGAATTGCCCCTTCATGCGGTCGTATTGAAAACTTGGTATTTTACGTGTCAGGGTTATCAAGGTTTCTTGTAAAACATCCTGTGCCATAGACTGAGAACAGCCTTTTTTTAGTGAATGGCTTAGGATTAAGCCACGGTACGTTGCATAAAATTGATCCCATGCTTTGGTATCATGGGTATTCTGCAAACGAATCAGTAGACTTTCGTGGGTAACGTAGTGTGATGTTTTTTGCATAGCCGAAATTTTAAATACACTCTAAATATCGCAAGATATCTAATTCCATTTATCTGCATGCCAAACGGTTGAGACACCGGATGAATCACCAGTAAGTATGACGCGACCATCTGGAGAAAAACCGACAAATACGATGGGGTGATTATGCCCCTCCAATTTTAGCATTTCCAGACCAGTTTCAACACTCCAGAGTTTTCCTATTCCCTCAGCACTTCCTGTTAGGATTCGCGTATTGTCTGGAGAAAATGTCGCCGACGTAATTTTATGCGGATGACTTGACAAAACAAATAATTCCTCACCGGTTAATGTATCCCAAATACTTAAATCACCTTGCGATTGTTTGGTCATAGCTAGTTGATTATTATTTGAAAACAATGGACTATTTTCTATTTCTATACCTCTATCCATTTGATTCCAGGCCATGCGGATAATTGCCTGATTTTCGATAAGATAGAATCGTATTTTTTGAGGTATTAAACTTTTTTGAATGTCATTTTCGCTAAATAGCGATATCATATTTTCACCAGTCTCTATTCGAAACATTTTTACAGTTCTATCGCTACTCACCGAAAACATCATTTTTTCATCGTCTGATGTAAATATAGTCGTGATTCTATGTAAATGCGCAGAAATTGAGATCAGTGTTTCCCCTGATTTTACATCCCAAACATTTATTCTTCCAGTTTTATCTCCAGTGATAATTTTCCTATTTTTATCTATAAAATGGACCGTAGTGACCGGGTCCCGATGTCCAATAAGATAATCTATTTTTTGCTTTCGTTCAATATCATACAAATGCACCTCTCTATTTTCGTAACTGACCAAAATTTGTGATCCGTTACTGGCAAACTTAACCAATGAAACGGGAACATCGGATACCGAAATTTGTCTCTTCAACTGGCCTTTTTTCATGTCCCATATTTTCACATCCCCATCACGACCACCACTTATTAGAAACGTCCCATCGGTCGAATAAGAAATAGAATTAATCTTCCCTTTATGTGCAACAATATTAAATACTTCAAATCGATTCAAACTATCCCACATCGATAAAATCCCCTGGGAATCTGCTATAGCGATATGCACTCCATTTGGAGAAAAAACAGCTTGAGTAATGCTGTTTTTCACTTTTATATTCAACAACTCACTGTCCTCTGGCGCAATATCTGGATAAACCATCTTAAAATCACCACCAGCAGATGGAATGTTTGCACTAATATCTGAGATTGATCCTTCAATAAGGTCTGAGTACCTGTTAATGATGCCAACTCCCCAATCGGTTTCAACCGTAGTCGCGTTAAATTTCATGTCTACCGGCTTCATAATGGACTGATGTTGCCAAACCCTTAAATGCCCCCTCATAGTTCCTAATAGAATATATTGACCGTCAGACGATATATCGGATGCGGAAACTGAATCACCAAGTAAATCGAACGTGACCAAATTCCTTCCAGTTTTAACATCCCAAAGTATACCCTGCCCGTTTCCCCCCCCGGATAATCCCAGAGATTTTTCTTCCATTATCGATAGAACTGATACCTTGTTTCCATTTTGTTTTATCGTCTGTGTAATGCGTCCAGAGAGACTATCCCACAGGTAAACACCCCCGTCATCAAATCCTCCAATAAAATGCTGTCCATTTTTTAAAAATTTCAGATAAATTGCATGACCTGAAATACCTGTAAATTTACTTATTAATTTCCCGTTGCTGGTGTCATGTAACAAAATGTCACCCGTATTGCCAGCAGTTATGATTGTCGCGTTATCCAGAGAAAAATCTGCATAACGAATACTCGTTTTTTGACCATATAGATCCAACTTATTATCACGGATTAAATAATGCAATCGTCCCCATTCCCAATTTCTCAATGAAGCAGGACATGTCATGAGTAAACTTGCAGCTTTTTCAATCGTCCCATTTTCTATCTCACTATTAATAAGCAACAGTTTAGCAATGTAGCGCGCTTCAAGATTCTGGCGATTTGCCCGATTTGCTTTTGCTCTTTCCCGGTGAGTTTTTATCCGCTGTTCAGTAATCGATAAACGAGCCTCAGATACGGCAAGTTTGGCATATTCGACTTTATCTCTTTGTTGCTGCTCGGCGATTCCGGCACGGATTGCTTTTTCCTTCTCTTCTTCTGCCCGTTTGCGTTCAATTTCCGCGATTTTTCTTTGCTGCTCGGCATAGTGTCGTTGTTTCCTTTCTGCCAGCTGAGCATGAATGGCTTTTTCTTTTTCTTTCTGAGCAATTTTTTCAGCAATAATTGCGCGTTCTTTTTCCTGTTCGGCATGTTGCCTCTGAACCAGTTCTGCCTTCCTAGCAACTACGGCTTTTTCTTTTTCATTTTTAATCCATATAAAAGCAACAGTCAACGAAATAACGGTAAACACAACAAGAAACTGAAATGTTTTGAATATCAATTGGGTCCGATGTCTTTGCCTTTCTTCATGAGATCGAGCACGCTCAATGTCCTTAAGTAAATCTACATGGACATCAATTTCGGGATCTAATAGAGACGTTGCGAGATCGAAATCACCATTACTGAATGCACAGTTTGCATAGGCAAATTGTGCATTTTCTTTTCCTGTTTTTGCCCGTTCGTTTTTATCCCATAAAGACAGTGCTTCCTGGAATCCATATATCGCTTGCGAGAACGCGTCATAATCATTGGATTCAATTGCTTTTTCAAGGTCTGACTGAGCTTGATCTATCAATTTGATGCTTTCATAGTGAATTCTACAGATTCTAATTGCATCCTGAAATTCCCTCACATCCTGATACCGATCTAAGTGGTGTGTCGCCATTGCTTTTAACGAAATATCCATAAGTTCGCTAGGAGAATCCGATGGAATAATTTCGTTCTTTTCTGCACTTTTAAGGAATTTCGAAACAGTCTCTCCTCGATGGGGTGGTTTGCCATTAATAACTTCATATAGAACTGCACCCAGTAAATATATATCACTGCCAATTCCAATACTCGAAAGATCTCCCTTTACCATTTCAGGTGGCATGTAAGCCGGCGTCCCACCAATACTGTTTGAGGATGACAACGACTCCGCTTTTCCCCGTTCATCTATAGAAATGGCCATCCCCCAATCCATCAATAAAACTTCCCCATAGTCTCCAAGCATAACGTTTTCAGATTTGATATCACGGTGAATAATTCCACGTGAATGAGCAAAGGCAATGGCATCACAAACACTTAAAAGGATCTCAAGATTGTCATTCACATTATTTTTCTCCATCACCACTTTCCACGGAACACCTTTGACATGTTTCATCGCATAAAACAATATCCCGGATTCTGTTTCGCCCACGTCATAAATAGGCACAATGTTCGGATGATCAAGATCTCCCGTTACCACAGCTTCAATTAAAAACTTACCTCTTAGATTCTTATTTTCGGGTGATGATTTGCCCAACATTTTAAGGGCAATAGTTCGATCAAGTGATTTTTGTCTAGCTTTATAAACAATACCCATCCCCCCTTTTCCCAGAACTTCAATAATCTCATAATCCAGTTCAGGGGTATCATTCGGATTTTCGTCAGCAATTCGGTGAGATTTAATAGTTACCTTAGATAAGGCAATTGGTATTTCGGAATTATTAGTAAGTTTTTCCCAGGCAGTACCTTTTTTGTCAGATGGCATTAGAAAGGTGGTATTGCCCTTCGACAGTGGTCCGTTGCAACCAACGCAGATCCCGGATTCGATATCGGCAATCATTAACTCTTTTTTACAGAATGGACAAATAGACATACAATGTTCTTAGTAGAAATTTATCATAGGACTTACGCCGAGCTTATCTAGTTACTAAGTGACATACAAACGGCATCTTGTGAATGTAAATACGTATATAACGACAATCAATTACAAAAAGAGATGAACTTAGCCTGATTAATTCATCCGATTTCTATTACGAGCCATTATATAATGCAATTTCAATGAGTTACAAACTTATCCGGGTTCGAAATAACTCGCTATTCCTGTACGCGGATAAAATTCGTAAATCATTGATCTCACACAATCTAATGACTCTCACAACGAAATCGCATGAATTAATCAAGTTAGCCGGCTTCGCCGGAGTTTTTTTATCGCAACGATTGGCAAAATTGGGCTGAAGGCTTTCCTCCGAACCTCCTATACTATAAATTTAAGTGTAGCTCGTTCGTAGTACCGCCTTCAGGCGGAAGTCTGTCCGACGCTTCAGCGAGGACATTCCATCACAGGATCGCTGAAGCTCTCCTAAAACTTCCGCCTAAAGAGGGAACTACAAACGAGACATGCTTCTTATTCGAGATATCCTGTAATTTTATATAAGATATTAATTTTCAATGACTTAAAATACAAATTCCTATACAATCAAGTTAGGGGTGAGTTAAAAATAAATTGGCATTTTGAGGTGCAAAGATTGCTTTAGATTTTAACGATTTGGCTGAACAAAACCACAGTAATAGCTATTAATACGAGGCATTTTGTGACAGAAAATCGTTGAAATATAAATGTTATAATTATACCTAAAAATGTTAAGTTATACCGACAGCCATCAGGTTTTCGACAGGTTTCTGTAATATTGTTGCCTGAAATGAATAACAAATGTCGAAAAACCTACTGCTTGCAGTATATCTTTGACTCAATCCCTTAATCACATAGAGCCCAAAATTACATGAGATCATCATGAAATGCTTACTTTTCCATTTAATAATAATCGTCAGTTTCGTTGTTATTTCATGTTCTTCGGAACCGGAGTCATCCCAATTATCCTATGAAAACTTAAGAAAAGATGGAATCATTTCAGGATTTGGAATATCACGTGGCAATCCTTTAGATCTTCTTAACAGAATCCAACCTATCGCTAGCCCTGATTATGTCGACATCAAGCCTGATTTGTACGAAAATGATTTAATGTGTTTAGGAGTAAAAACAAAAAAAGGATGGCAATTTGTGCCGTTATCAATTCTAAATTATAACGAAATCATTAATAGTGATGATAACATTTCGCTATGTTACTGTCCTTTAGCAGGACTAGCTATTTCAGTAAATGGAAAAATGGGAGTGTCAGGATTACTTAAATACGACACTTTTTTACTATATGATGAGGATTCTGGCGAACTAATTCTCCCCTATAGCCAACAAACCTATAAAAGCAATCAGCATATTTCCTTGAATCCAATTCATTTTTTAACTTATGAAGGCATTCTCAAACGATTTAATCATGCGAAAATTATCAATCCAAAGTATTACAAAAATAAATCAGATAGTCCATACGGAAATTATGGATCAAATAAGCAAATGGGTATTGGCCATGAGAAGCCAGGATTAAATGCAGATTTTGGTCAGAGCGAATACCTGAGATATCATCCCAAAGATCGCGTTTTAGTGATCGGTCATTCAGGTAGATTTGAAAAAGCCTATCCCATACCAGAACTAAAAAATCGTTTAGGTGAATCCGGCGGTTCATTTAGCGACAGTATAAACGGTAGAGAAGTAACAATAAGTTATAGTCCAAAATATGATTGGGCCTACGCAAAAGACAAAAACGGGCACAATATAAATCTAGCTTTTTCCTATATTTTTTCCCTATATCAACACCTTCCAAGAATTCCAATATACACGTTCCAATACCGCAAACAGGACTAAAAGAGCCACTGTTTATAAAATATCTAACCTGAATCCGTGACGGTAAGTTCAAGACGAAACAACTATCAGGTATTTTACAAATCAGCAATATGTCGCTACTTCGCGGAGGCTTTCTTTAAATGCATTTGTTTCGATAGTAAGCAGTTGCAGTAGTCACTACAGCTAAATACTTACTGCCTAGCAACTTCATTCAAAGAAAACCTTCACGGATTCAGGTCTAAATCAATGCGAATGCATGCTCAAGGTCGCTGATGATATCGTCAATGTGTTCAATACCTACAGATAAACGAACCAAATCGGGGGTTAATCCGCTTGATAACTGCTGCTCCTCTGATAATTGTGAATGCGAAGTACTTGATGGATGTAATACTAAACTCTTCGCATCACCAACATTTGCCAAGTGAGAAAATAAGTTAAGACTATTTACAAATTTTTTTCCTGTTTCATATCCACCTTTTATGCCAAACACAACCATGCCTCCAAATCCTTTAGTCAAGTATTTATTGGCAACAGGACAGGCTGGATCATCGTTGAGGCCTGGGTATCTTACCCAGTCAACTTTGGAATGATCTTTTAGATGGTTTGCAACCGCGAAGGCATTTTCTGAGTGGCGTTCCATCCTTAACGGCAATGTTTCTAATCCCTGTAAAAACATCCATGCATTGTCAGGTGAAATGCAGGCGCCCAGGTTTCGCAAAGGGACCAGACGCAGCCTCATAATAAACGCTACCGGATTAAGATCACCCAGATCGTGAGCATAGCGTATATCATGATAACTTGGATCGGGTTCATTAAATAATTTAAATTTTGGATCTTGCCAATTAAATTTTCCAGCATCAACAACGATACCACCAAGCCCAGTACCATGTCCACCGATCCATTTTGTCAGGGAATTAATTACTATATCAGCGCCAAAGTCAATCGTTTTCAATAAAAATGGAGTGGTAAATGTGCCATCAACAATTAAAGGAATATTGTGTTTCTGGGCAATTTTGGCAACCGCACTAATATCTGTAAATTCCAATACCGGATTGCCAATCGTTTCAACAAAAATAGCACGTGTCTTTTCACTAACCGCCACGTCAAAATTATTAGAATCACGAGGATCAACCAATTTAACCTTAATACCAAATTGAGGCAGGATTGAGTCAAACATCGTGTAACTGCCACCATAGAGATTATTAGCAGAAATAATTTCTTCGCCCTGAGAACAAATATTGACTATTGTATTAAATACTGCAGCGGTTCCTGAAGCAACAGCCAACGCAGCAGCCCCACCTTCCACTGCAGCCATTCGCTGCTCCAGAATATCATGGGTTGGATTCATAACCCGAGTATAAATATTCCCAAACTCTTTCAGGGAAAAAAGATTTGCCGCATGCTCAGTATCATTGAATACAAACGACGAGGTTCGATGAATAGGAACGGCCCGAGAATTTGTTGCGGAATCAGGTTTATGTCCAACATGAACACACTGTGTTTCAATTTTATAGTCTTCGATCATAACAATATTTCCATTTTTTTTTACCTGAATCCGTGAAGGCTTTCTTTGAATGTAGTTTCAAGGCAGTAAGCATTTCACTGCAGTGACTACTGCAAGTGCTTACTAACGAAGAAAATGTGTTTAAAGAGAGCCTCCGCGAAGCGGTGTCTAATCGCTAATTTGTATAATACCTAACGTGGACAAGCCACAACCAAACAGGAATGATTTAACAAACATTGAAATAAATGTATGCTTCACATCAGGCGTAAAAAAGTGGTTAGTTTACGCTTTTTCCCAGAATATTGCTGAATATCGAATGTCGAACAA
>JAJFLO010000284.1 GCA_021772675.1 Verrucomicrobiota bacterium
TAAAAAGGAACAATTTCAGGAAAATGAAATTTTCGGAGGACAACCTTATTCATAACATAGCTATTTTAAGCATGTTAAGCATTTTAATGAATATGTAATGTGACCAGATTCTCAAATAGTCACAAATAGGAAATCAATAAATTGATAATGTATTGAAATTAGGATAGTTATATAAAACCTATGAAAGTAATGTTGCATATCGGCAAGAAATATCAGATTTAAAGAAGAGATTTAGGGCTGAACAAATATAGCTACCTCTACTTTCTGAATGAAAATCAGTGATTCTGAAAAAACTTTCTGACGCCTGAGCTTTTTGAATAATGCAGCTGATGGCATTGTAAGGGTTTCGGTCGATAATGAAAGTCTCATTTTTAAGAGCAATAAATAATGGTTTTGGATCGTTGAAGCAATTCATCGGCAGAGTTTTGTTTGGGGTAGAATACAGAAATCGGTTGCTTGCTGTACATAGTCGAGAGTGACATTTGAACTTTGTTTTTCGGATGCAATGGTCATGGCGAATCCGGCAAGTTGGTTGATGATACGAATGGTTCCTTTTGAGGCATCGGCGATGAGATTGATCGCTGCGGGTTCAAATATGGAGTGTTTAGCGCCCGCCTGTTCAAGGCAATGCTCAATGTATGCCTTTGTGTTTTCTTTGGATAAATCTCGAACATGGCAGAATAGAGAAATGCGCTGAGTCAGTGACAGATTAATTGCCAGTTGTAATTTTGTAAAAAATTCATTGGCGCCGACGAGTATGCAAGAGATTTTGGGTTCGTTGTCAAAGTGATCGTTTATCAATAATCGAATGTGCTCCATGATACTATTGGATGCGTTTTGCATTTCATCCAGACCGATAACCGGATTGATCGGCTGTATATCCCGGATGCGTTTTTGAATGGCATTGATAACAGCATTTTTTCCGAAGGGCGGTTCGGTGTCGAGTCTTTGACAGATTGCTTTTAAGACATCGCTTTCATTGAGATTGGTAAAAGGCAGGTAAATGATTTTATGAGAAGGTTGATGAAGTAATTGTGTGAAATATCGAGTCAGTGCGGTTTTTCCGGTCCCTGGATTTCCAGCGACTGCAGCAAATCCTCGAAATTGCAGGAATTTGTTCAACTGCACTAGGCATTGTTGTCGGGGTTCATCCAGAAATGGTTTCGGTGGATTTTTCAAGAATGGGATTGAACTGAGTGCAAACAGGTCTTGTCGGATAACAGGGTTCATTGTTAATTTTCTTTCTGATTTCTGGGTAAGTTGTTGTTGAACCCCGGATTGAGCGGCACAGCCAATCCGATATACTCGTCATTGAAATAGACATACGCGCGTATCATATCCTGCTTGTCGTATCGGACTGTCACTTTTTTTCCGGCGTATATGTAGTTGATCTCATCCCATTGGACGGAAGTATTTACAACGCTTCGACGAGTACATGACGCTACTAACTCGTTAAAGCTCATTTGAAACTTCCGCCCACAGCAGGGATTACAAACGCACGTTCCTCCAAAATAATTGTTTCACTGACTACGTTACTTTTGGCCTGGATTATGCATAAAATTTTGTGATGAGAGTTTATGAATTATTCAGGCTAAATTATTTTCATTTCAAAATGAAACGGTTACAGCATATGAAAAAGAAGTTATGTATAATTTCAATAATTGCATTTATATGCCTATTTATTTTTTGGCACTTAAGTGTTTATGTATCCCATAAAATCATTAAATCTCACCAATACAAGCCGCCTCCCCAAGGTATGGTATTTATCCCACCTGGAGAATTTTTGATGGGCAGTAATGCTCCTGATTCTGAATTCGATGAGAAACCATTAAGATCTATATTTGTTAATGGTATTTATGTCGATCAATTTGAAGTTACAAATGCCCAGTACAAAAAAATTATTCCAAATCATCAGTATCCTGAAGATGCAGGAATGTTGCCAGTAACTGGTATTCTTCGATTTGATGCGGAAGCCTATTGCCATTGTTTGAATAAACGACTACCATCGGGAATTGAATGGGAAAAAGCGTCCCGTGGAACCGACGGTCGAATTTATCCCTGGGGTAATAAATTGGCAAGTGGAACTGCAAATATAAGAGGACCGGGATTAAGTTATGGAAAACTTTTGCCAGTAGGAAGTTTTCCCAATGGCGTTAGTCCGTATGGATGTTATGACATGAGTGGTAATGCATGGGAATGGGTTAGTGATGAAATAATCACACGAGAATTTGGCAGTTTCAAAGTAGACTATATACGAGGTATTGTTCGAGGAGGAGGGTTTAATTACAGCCCATTTCAGGCGAGGACCTCATATCAGGGATTTGAGGATCCGGGTTTGACCTGTAACGATGTCGGATTTCGGTGTGCTAAAGATGCAGTTATTGATAGATGATGGATTAAGGGCTTACAAATAAATAACTTGGATAATTTCATGCTCAGATTGATGTCAGGGTTGGGTGATCTGAATGGTGAAAAGCAGCAGGAATAGTGTAATATTTCAATGTTTTCCGTCATTTGGATCGGATATAGATGACGTGAAGATAAGATGCGAAAAATCCAAGTTCTTTATTTGCGAGCCCTAAGCTTACTTGGGTAAGCTGTTATTAAATTTGCAGGAGGCAGACTTCAGGAGTACCAACGGCGATTTCGAACCTTTACACAGCCTGAATGCTGAAACCTGGCACGTCTGAATGATTATAAAGTATCACGGTCATTCTAACTCGCATTTCTCACGAGAAATCTATTACAACTTTGGATTTCTTGTGAAAAATGCGGGCTAATCGTGCCTGTTTGCCTTTCACACTGGACCCCAGTTTCAAAATAATAAATAAATTCGAAAGCATAAATGTATGACGGAAATACCATATCTACATGATATTGTCATTCTTTTTGGATCAATTCTTGTTGTAATTGTTGCGAGTTACCGATTAAAAGTACCGCCTATAATCGGATTTCTTGTAACCGGCATATTGGTGGGGCCACACGGCTTGAAACTCGTCCATGACTCTGAGCATGTCGAAGTCTTTGCTGAGCTTGGCGTGGTTTTTTTATTATTTGTGATTGGCATTGAACTTTCGTTTAGCCAACTTAAAAAACTGTGGCGATTTTTCATAATTGGCGGATCCGTTCAGGCGACAGCAACGGTAGGTATAACTGCCTTGATTGCGTTTAAATTCGGGCATTCCATTCCACAGTCGATATTCTATGGTCTTTTGGCCGCATTAAGCAGCACGGCGATTGTCTTAAAGCTCTATTCAGATCGGAACGAATTAAATTCTTCACAAGGCAAGGTCTCTACTGCAATACTGCTTTTTCAAGATCTCCTGATTGTCCCTCTGCTACTAATTATACCGATTCTGGGCGGGACGGTGTTAGCAACATCGTCTGAACTGATCGTCCGCTTTGGGGGAGGCCTCGTTGTGGTTGCATTAACACTTGTAATTGGGCGTTATGTTCTGCCTAAATTTTTGAAATTAATCATCCATACGGGCATACGCGAAATCGTTGTCATCGTCTGTTTATTTACCTGTCTTGGGGCTGCACTTTTGACTGAATCGTTTGGTTTCTCTCTTGCCCTTGGGGCCTTTCTTGCAGGAATCTTAATTTCAGAATCAGACTATCGGTCCCAGTTACTTGCTGAAATCACTCCATTTCGAGATGTCTTCAATAGCATGTTTTTTATTTCCGTTGGCATGCTGCTTCGTTTAGATTTCTTTTTCGAAAATCTAATCCCAATTTCCGGTTTGGTGCTATGTATTATTTTGTTAAAGGCAGCCATATTAATCATCACAGTCATTTTGCTAAAATTTCCTTTGCGTACGTCTATTATCGCCGCAATGGGATTATCTCAAGTTGGCGAATTTTCGTTCGTGCTTATTCGTGCCGGGTCAGTGCATGGCCTGTTTAATGACTATAATTATCAAATGGCTATCGCGTCCGCCGTATTCACTATGATCCTTACGCCGTTACTCATTAGTATTGCTCCTAGAATTGCGGCAATTATTGAAACATTATTAATTAGGGAAAAGACACTTTCAAATTCGGATCTGTCGTCGCCATCCCCCCATTCCCAAACTAAGGTTGTCGTTTGCGGCTACGGATTGAACGGCCGTCATTTAGCCCGGGTACTAAAAACATCACACATTCCTTACATAATTATTGATTTGAATGGATATAAAGTTCAACAGGCGAAAAAGGCGGGAGAACCCATTGTTTACGGTGATGCCACCCGTCCTGAAATATTATTGAGTTGCGGCATCAAGTCAGCATCCGTTGCCGTATTATCATTTCCGGAACCCCCAGCATTGAGACATAGCATTCAGTTGATGCGGCAATTAAATCCAAATTTGTATATTATCGTTCGATCTCAATACTTATCTGAATTGGAAGAATTACGTCTTTGCGGCGCCGACCAAGTTATAGCTCAGGAGTTCGAAACATCGATTGAAATAGTAACAATGGTTTTGTCAAAATTACATTTACCCGGTAATCTAATCAGAACGCAATCCCACATACTGCGTGAAGATGGATACGAAATGTTGCGCGCCCCATCTCCGGTAATGGGCATTTCTGATAAGGTATTCCAAGCGCTGTCACAAGGAACAACCGATTCATACGTTCTTTCTGATACGCATTACGCCGTGGGCGAATCAATACTGAAACTCGGATTACGAAACGAAACCGGTGCTTCGATAATTGCGATAGTAAAAGGGAACAAAACGATTACAAACCCACCGGCCGATTACGTTTTCGAAAGCAGTGACGTTTTGGTTATTGTAGGTAGTCATGCAGAAATTGAAAATGCATTTATTTTTCTTGAAAAGAATTAGCCCGCTTTTCTCAACAAGATTTACTACGAGCGTAGTGGGTTGATTGCAATTGCATGATTTACTTGTTATGAACGGGCAAAACAGTATTTTTCATACGGTAAGATCGTCAATGGCAGATACATCGCTCAAGTACAGTTAAATACACTTGAGTAATAGAAACGGTGTAAGAAATGCATGTTAATATACGAAAATATTTGGATTGATCTAATGTCGGAATATCATGAGTAAAACAAAACTGAATATAGCTCTTGTTGGTTTAACCTACCCGTTTAGAGGAGGGATCAGTCATTATACGTCATTGCTTTATAAGGCTCTGGCCGAAAAACATGATGTTCATTTTTTTTCTCTATCCCGTCAGTATCCGGAATTTTTGTTTCCAGGTAAAACACAGATTGATAAATCTAACACAGCAATAGAAGTTCCTAACATTTCCTGCCTTGATTCCATAAATCCGATTAGCTGGATTTCAACATTTAAAAAAGTTAGAACCCTTAACCCGGATTTCATTCTATTTTCATGGTGGCATCCATTTTTTGCTCTTTCCTTTGGAAGTGTATCCATTCTCTCAAAATGTTTTGCCAGCATTCCCAGTTGTTTTCTCTGCCACAATGTCAATCCGCATGAACACTCGCTTCTTGACAAACTTCTTCTTAAAATCGCATTTTCGGGTGCACGGGCATTCGTCACCCATAGTGAGGAAGATTTATTCAACGCTCGAAAAATAAAACCGGGAATTAATGTCTACAAAAATCCACATCCCACCTATAACATCTTTGTTTCTGGGGGACAGTTAACTCAAGTCGCCGCAAAACAGAAGCTTAAATTGGATGGCAAACATGTGATTTTGTTTTTTGGATATATTCGTGAGTACAAAGGGCTTCAGTTTGCACTTGATGCGATTTCCCTTCTAAAAGAGGACAAACACTATCATTTACTTATTGTCGGTGAATTTTATGAGAATAAATCAAAATATCAACAAAAATTAGATGAGCTTTTTGCACTTGACATGTTAACGGTCGTCGATAACTATGTACCGAATGAAGACGTCGGATTGTACTTCACGGCAGCAGATATTGTTGTTGCGCCCTATTTGAGTGCAACACAGAGTGGCATTATTCAAATTGCCTATAGTTTCTTAAAGCCGGTCGTCGCATCAAACGTTGGTGGACTGCCGGAAGCTGTTCTGGATAAACAAACAGGATATCTCGTGCCACCCGCAGATTGTGTCGCCATTAAGAATGCAATCTGTGAATTTTTTGATAATAAACGATCGGTTGAATTCGGCAAAAACATCGAACGTGAAAATGAAAAATATTCCTGGGAGCGAATGGTTAAAACGATTGAAACCATGGCAGCCGAATTAAAGTAGCATTCAAAGGAATACTAACCCATATTAGAAAGAACACCATTTGGTCAAATTCAGCTGGGTTACTTATTTCGCCATTTTATTCCTTAAAAAATAGCTGCGGAGCAAGCATTAACCCGCATTTCTCACAAGGTTTCGTCATGAGCGTACCTAATTGATTACAATTGAGTGAGTTATCTGTCATGAACGGTTGAAACAGTATTTCCATACTGTAAAATCGTGAATGCCAGATAAGTCGTACAATTGTAGTTAAATACGATCGAGCAATAGAAATTTTGGTGAGATATGCAGGTACAATTCTATCGAATTGAGTCAATATTTATTCTCGTTCATCCACACAGTCTTGGGACAACCGTACATAGTAGGGGTCAGGTCTGATTACGTTGATCAAAAAACACACAGGAAAAGCGAACTATTTCGATGATTTTTCTACCCAAACGGTTCTGCTGTAGAGTAGAATGAATATGAGATGTGTCCGGTCGTAGCTACCTGAGCGAAGGCTGATGTGAAAATGTCAAGTTATTTTTTGTCAGGCCGAGGGGCAATGCATGCCTCAAATAAATTAATTTTCTTCGACCACAAGTATCCACCTTATGATTCAACATAAAGCCTTGCAGTCTGTCGGACTTTGGAAATTTCAAAATCTGGGAGGAACGCATTTTTTACTGGTTTAACGGATATAATTTTAGATTTTCACGCTGAAGGGTTCATTTTTATTGAATGGTAATTGACTCAAAATTAATATAAACAAATGATCTCATATTTTGCAAGCTCTGCCTATGGAGACTGAAGATAGATAAAAGCCGAAAGTTTTTATATCTGATTTTTATCGTTTGAACTTTTTACGGTAAAGGATATTATTCGATAATACCCAAATACCATCATAAATTCTTCAGTCTCAATCTATGGTTAATAAATTTTCTCTATTTAATTCATTCTATAAACCTCTTATCACCAAGTATCCTGTCGGTGTTTTAGTGGGCATGGCCGCTATATTCCTGGTTTTAGGATACAAGGCTAAAGACTTCAAGCTTGATGCCTCAGCAGATTCTCTCACGCTTGAAAATGATAGAAATGTTAAACTATATCGAGAAATAAGCAAACGGTATAGCAACAACAGTTTTCTGTTAATGACCTACCAACCCAATCAGTCGAAATTGTTCGATGAAGAACACCTGGCAGAACTAAAAAAATTGCGGAATGAACTACGGGCGTTGGAACGTGTGGAAAGCGTCACAACAATATTAGATGTGCCTCTTTTGCGTAACCCACCAGTACCAATCAATAAACTTCTTGATAATATAAAAAATTTGGAAGATCCGGAGACCGACCTGAAGCTTGCTGCGGAGGAATTTGCCTACAGCCCAATCTACAAAAATCTACTAATAAGTGGTGATCTACGGACCACTGCATTAAAGATTGATTTCCGCCGGGATGACAAATTTGATCAACTCGTATCGAAACGAAACGACTTGAGACAAAAACAAAAGGACAAAACGATTACTCCAGTAGAATCACAAGCCCTCCAGGAAACGATTTTGGCGTACGAGAAACACAAAGTTGAAGCAGATCATAATCGACATTTAGATTTAGTAAATGTCAGGGCAATAATGATTAAATATCAGGACAATGCCCAACTGTATTTAGGTGGCGTTCCAATGATTGCCGATGATATGATCACGTTTATAAAGAATGATCTTCAAATCTTTGGCTGCGGTATGCTTGTGTTTATCATGGTGATTCTTGGAATAATTTTTCGGAGAAAGCGCTGGGTCGCAATTTCAATTTTATGCTGTTTTTGCTCGACATTATCTATGATTGGTATACTTGGAATATTGGGTTGGAAAGTAACGGTTATCTCGTCGAACTTCGTTTCGTTACAACTTATAATGACGATGTCTCTAGTGATTCATCTAACTGTACAATTTAATGAACTAAGTCGTAAAAATCCTTCCTGGTTGCAAAGGGACCTTGTTTTCAAAACAGTATCTTCGAAATTTCAGCCTTGCTTATTTGCTACACTAACTACCATTGCGGGCTTCAGCTCTCTTTTAGTATGCGATATCCTACCAGTCATAAATTTTGGATGGATGATGATTATGGGACTCAGTGTTTCGTTATTTATAACCTTTTTTATGTTCCCGGCGATTCTTCTGCTGTTGCCAAAAATCGAGAAAAATGGTAATCAAAATTTTGGGGAATCATTCATAAAATCGATGGTGAATTTTACGTCAAACCACAGCACAAGAATTTATATCGTCACCGCTTTAATAACAATTTTTATTGGAATAGGAATGTCCCGAATAAGTGTTGAAAACAGTTTCATTAACTTTTTCAGGAAATCAACAGAGATCTATAAAGGCATGAAGGTCATTGACCAGACCATGGGCGGTACAACGCCGCTTGACATCATAATACAATTCGAAGACGATTTAAAATCTTCAACTCCGGTGGCAGCAGAGACTGAAGAAGCCGTTGAGTTTAGCGAATTTGATGATTTTGAAGAATTCAATGAAGCTGAAGATGATGATCGCTACTGGTACACAATGGATAAAATAGCAATGCTCAGTGGCATTCATGATTATGTTGACAGTATACCTGAGACCGGCAAAGTTCTATCACTTGAAACAATGATAAAAATCGCAGAGAGTTTTAATAATGATCAACCTTTAAATAACTTTCAACTCGCATTGCTGTATTCAGAAATACCCGACTACTACAAAGCAATGATTCTTGATCCTTATGCATCGATTGAAAATAACCAGGCAAGAATAAATGTGAGAATAATGGACTCACTGAAATCCCTTCAGCGCAACAAACTACTTAAGAAGATTAAGTCTGAAATTCAGGAAAAATTTGGGTTAAAGGAAAATCAGGTACAGTTGTCCGGGATGATGGTACTATATAACAACATGTTGCAAAGTTTGTTTCAATCACAGATTAAGACCATGGGAGTGGTCCTCTTACTCTTAATAATTATGTTTTTGATTTTATTTCGATCACCGAAATTGGCATTAATTGCTATAATTCCCAATCTGCTTTCATCCGTATCGGTTTTGGGGCTTATGGGGCTTATGAGTATATCATTGGATATGATGACAATCACGATCGTTGCGATCAGCATCGGTATTGCGGTTGACGATACCATTCACTACATTCATCGATTCAGAGAGGAAATCGTACTTGACTACTCGTATCTGGATGCAATGAAGCGATGCCATAATTCAGTAGGTAATGCAATGGTGTATACCTCATTTACAATTATAACAGGGTTTTCGATTCTAATATTTTCCAACTTTATACCGAGCATTATCTTTGGCTTATTAACTAGCTTTGCTATGCTGGTGGCTTTATTGGGTGCCTTAACTTTACTCCCGTTACTAATTATTACCTTCAAGCCATTTGGTACTTCAGCACCCGCGTAAAAGACGTGGAAAAAGTTACTTTCAAAACAAATCACGACATTGCATTAAAAAGGCCTTATAGTCGTCACGTCTGTAGTTTGGATAGGTCCAGGGTTGGTCCTGCCAAACCTTGTGAACATATTTCAACGTGATTTCACCGAAAATTCCATTATCAAGATACAGGCGATGCGCAGCATCTTTTGTCGTTGCTAATACAAACTTGGCCAAAGTAAGATAACCCGGATCAATGTTTAGCGGCCGCGCTTCCCGATACGTATTCGTTTCGGCGAATTGGTGTTCCAAAGCATTAGTTTGGTGTTTGATTTCGGGTAAATCTGTCGGTTGAATTCTATCAGAAAACGCGGCTAAAGTGATCCGCAAACTTTTACCCATTGTCGCTTCATAGTAATTTGTTTCATCGAAGGAAAACGGTTCACTTTTAATTGATATGGCTCCCCACTTGCGAATACTTTTATCAAGTCCCCACTCAATTGCATCTGGATACCGACTAATAAATCCAGATACAAACATCACGGGTTTATGGATAGATGCTGTTCCCATAGTCAACAATTTAGCCTTGGTGTTAGAGAAGCAATCGAATAAGCCGGTTTACCTTGAGTAATCATTCCGTGTATTATTTCAGCAGTCACAAAACCAAAAGCCAGGCCTATTTTATAATGAGCACCAGCTACAAGTAATCCAGAAACCTCAGGGACAGGACCAATATAGGGCTTTCGATCATTGCTCACCGGACGGAGCCCGGCCCATTGCTCAATCACGTCGCCATTCTTAACGGGTGGTAATATTTCAGAGATCGTCTCAAGTAAATGAATTCTAGCGTGATCTGTTAACTTCAAATCAACCGATCCCTTGAGCTCCGTCGTTGAGCCGACCTCAAGCCGATTATTCTCCTGCGGGCGAATGAAAATTCGCTTCCAGCGAATTACGCGATCAATGATCTTCTCCCGCAGTTGAAGCAGAATTGCCTGTCCCTTAACGGGTTTGGTAAAGGCGTATTTATGTAAAAGCGGATGCAAATCAGACATTGAAAAGCCTGAAGTAACAATAACACCATCAGACAAATAAGGTTCGCGTTTAAGCAAAACGCCTTCAACCCTATCTTTTTCCAGTAACAAGCCCGTCACGGGACTATTTTCTAAAATTGTGACACCCATTTTTATACAGGCAACCTTTAGCGCATTGAGCAATGAGCGAACATCCACATAGGCACAAAAAGGAGAAACAATGGCGCCAAACCCTGGACTCACGATTTTTGGTTCTAGTATATTTAACTCGTTATCCCTGATCAATGAAAGTGTAATTTGCTGATTCTCTGAATCAATTTTTGAAAAGGATTCTGTTTCTGTTTTCGCCATCTCTAATTGTGATTGACTGGAAATGATCTCGAGTCCACCACATCGTCGGAATCCAACCTCAATTCCTGAAATATATTCCAACTCCTCCACACAGTCACGATATTTCAAAAGACCTGCATTATGAAGGTGTTTAAATTCACTAAGCCGAAGGGGTGATGGTGGCCACAGAATTCCTAAAGCCGAACCAGTAGCACCGGAACCACACATGTTTTGCTCAAAAAGTGTGACTGAAAGGTCGTTTTTGGCCAACTGATAGGCTGTACATAGACCGACTATACCACCGCCAACGACACTAAACTGACTTTGATTTTTGGCATTCAATTTTCTGGAATATCGTGGAGCAATTTACCGATAATGTCTTCAGTAGAAATCCCTTCAGCATCTGCATGAAAATTGGTGATGATCCGATGTCGTAAAACCGGTTCAGCTAACGCTCTAATATCTTCACAGGCAACGTTGTAACGGCCATATAACAGAGCCCGCGCTTTTCCCGCCAGTACCAAAGCTTGCGATGCCCGACTTCCGGCACCCCACTTTATCATATCTTTGACATATTTAAGAGAATTGTCCGTATTTCTTGTTGCCGAAACAAGACGGACAGCATAAGAAACAACATTTGAAGAGACTGGGACTTCTCTTACCAGATTCTGAATTTCAGTGAGTTCTGGGCCTGAGAAAACGGTTTCTAAAGTGGGAATTTCTGGATTTGTGGTACGCATTACCATTTCCTCCTCATGTTCCGGTGACAGATAATCCATTACGACGTTAAAAATAAATCGGTCAAGCTGGGCTTCCGGCAACGGATAGGTTCCCTCAAGTTCAATCGGGTTTTGCGTTGCTAAAACAAAAAATGGTTGTTCGAGGGTGTAGGTTTTACCACCAGCAGTAACCTGCCTTTCCCCCATCGCTTCGAGCAAAGCAGCCTGCGTTTTTGGTGGCGTACGGTTGATTTCGTCCGCGAGAATCATATTGGCAAAAATCGGACCTTTGTTAAAGGTAAAAATTCGTTTCCCGGTTGCAGAATCCTCTTCAAGCAGTTCCGTACCGCAAATATCTGCTGGCATCAAGTCAGGTGTAAATTGGATTCGCTTATAGGTTAGCGAAAAAATCTCTGCAATGCTTTTTACTAACAAAGTTTTGCCCAATCCGGGCACCCCTGTCATAAGACAATGACCTCGTGTTAATAAAGCAATTATCATTTCTTCGATAATCGTGTCCTGACCAATAATTACCTTTTTCAGCTCGTTGCCAATTTTGTCCCTGGCCTCGGAAACTTTCGTTATAACTTCTGAACCATCCTGTGTCATTTTAATCCAATCTTTCCGAGCTTTTTTCAAAAAGTTTATCCGCACTGGGTCTTGAGCACAGAACATGCAGGCATGATCGCCATAGAAAAACGTGCATAGCGTTGATTCTAAGTGTTTTAAAGTTAAAACCTCAGATTCGTGGTGTGCGCCAAAATACAGCCGAATAGACTTTTCTGTGAAGCTCTTTTCGTTAATGAGTTAATGCATACATAAAAATATTTGTCCCTAACTGGGTATAAAACACATGGGCAAAGTCGCTGATTTCTCGACTTTGATAATAGCGAAACACACGCCACCGGTCGTCCGGCTCATTGGCCCATGCAGGCAATGCTTCCTTCTGACAATATATAACATCCTTTTCCCCATCTTCCCGAGTGGATTCATATCGTTCACCCGAGTAAGCTGCTGTTTCAAGATAATCCGATAATCCCGTTGTACTTTCTCGGATCCTGAATCGGATGTTGGTCGACCAGTTACCTAAATGATTTTTGCCCCAACCCATTGATATGATAGGTGTCGCTAATACTGCGACACGACCTTTCAATGTCAACGCAACCGCTGAATAAGTTCCCTGTGGCCACTTTTCTTCAATAACAAAATCCCGGACCGAATCCGGAAGATGATTGGGATCAGGCAATCCACTGTAAAACGACTTAAACAAAGGATGAGTTCGTTTTAAAGGTAAAAATTTTTTTCCTGGAAAAATTTGCTTAAATGCATCTTTTACAACTGGCGATGCCTCCCAATCTGCGAAACTGTGATGCTGACCATGGCTTCTGTTCTTTCTTAAAAACTCAGCGTTGATTCCGGCATCAATATAAATGAACCCTCCCCGCTCCAAGTATTTCTTTAAATTTCGCTTTTCAAGATCCGAAAAAGACCAATTTTTCCTATCCGCAAAATTGACGAATATAAACGGATGATCAAAGATAATGGAGTCTTCAAACGATGAAATGATCACTGGGTCATTATTGATTTTTACGGTCGTTCTGTCATCAATGGCTGATAATAACGTGGGTAAAGCATTGGGATAATTTCGATGAAGGCTTTTCCCTTGAATAAGCTGAACGATCGAAACATTGGGAAGCCCGGACTTTTTAATCGGTAGCACACTTCGAACATTTTTCGAATTTACTGAATTGACCGCCAGACTATTCAATGCCACGGCGTTTAAAAACATAGAAATAAACCCAATAAATAGTGTATTGAACCATTGTGAAGAACTGCATTGCTTCACTTGTGAGATAGGCCAATCAATATAGGGGTCACTAAACGAATCTGACCAATCATAATCTGTAATATATAATTTCATGTTAAATTTATACAGGATAATTCCGTTTTAGCTAGTCTGAATAATTCAGGATAGTGTGGTGTCCCACAAATAACTTGAACTTCAATTTATTTACGGGACGCCACACTCGTGACTAATAAAATGAGTAATTTATTTCCTGTTGCGGTTTAATATTGTTCGATTGCGAAAATTATTTTGAATTTGCAAAATGCCTGATAGTTCCTTGTTTCCGGATTTTTCCAGAATGCCCCTGGCAAATGTAATCGTTTCAGCATTATTCGACTTCCGGATCAAATCAACAATGTCACTCCTGATTTCATCTGTATCATCTGACAATGTTTGTTCCAAAATATCCTGCCAGGCACTAAGCTTTCTATTAATGATCTCTCTGATTGTAGCAATACGGATGCTGTTTACATCGTCAATAATCAAGTCTACCAATAAACTTTGAGCTCGTTCTCCATCCAATTTTCGGCTGTATGTAATTATGAATTCCCGGACATCAACATGCCGACTTAATGCCAGCAACTCAAGCTGTCCTGAACCAAGCTTACCATTACGTAAAAGTACATACGTTACTCGGTTCCTAATTTGCTGCAGTGGATCATCAAGTAAAGCAACGAGTAACTCTACGTTGGCTGTCTGCCAATAAGTATTCCCGTATGCCTGAAGTGCTAATTCACGAAAACCAATGTTTTTATGGTTGAAAAGATCAATTAATGCTGCGTCTCCACCCTCTTTCATGTAGGGCAATTTTTGAATGATTTTAGCGCCTGTAGTCTGATTAATGCGATTATCATCCAATCGCTTTCTTAATTCGGGGTAGTAGGAGAAATCGTTATTCCTAAATAGAACAATAATTGCTTCGGTTGATATCTCAAATTCAGCATCATTTGCCATTGTTTTCAAAATAGCGATTGCCGGTTTACTATTAAAACGCCCAAGACTTTTTACATATTGGAGGCGCAGGGTCTTGTCAGCATCCGTTGCAAGAAATTTTGTTTTTTCAATAAACTCCACCTTATTTAAAGACGTACTACAGGCATTTAAAGCCAGGGCCCTGACCTCCCGATCAAGATCGTGAATCAGGTTGATGATGGTAGAATTATCAATAAAACCTCTAAAATGCTGATAATTTACAATCATATTCTTTCGGACAGTATTATCGTCGTCCTTGAATGCTTTTTGAATGATTAATTTTAGTTCAGCTGAAAACTGATTTAAGCGAAACGTTCCACTAATTCGGATAAATGTCCGATTTATTCCCATTATGTCAGGAATATAGGAGGAGGCAATACGCCTAATATGAACATCCTTGTCACCGATCATAGTCAGAACAGAATTGCGGGAATTTGGAGGCAATGGTCTTGATTCCGTTATGGAAACCAGGGCTGATCGTCTGATATTTGCATCGACATCGCGAAGTGATTTTACAATGGCGTTCTTCGCAGCTGGATTCGAATATTTTCCTAATATCATTACGGCACGTTTACGAATTTCAACGGAAGATGAGTTCAAATCATCAAGGCATTTCGTGATTGTTTGAATTTCAGATTCATTTTGTCCTTGCCCGTTGACATAAATTACCGGAATCGAAGTTACCCAGAAAAAGACGGTCGGCAAAATCAAATTAGAGATAAAGTATTTAAGGTGAATCATGGTATTTTGATGTGTGACAAAAGGGGAAGAATTTTAGACAAGACATTGCCTCGGCAAAAAATGACAGGATGATGTGTTACCATTAATGGAATCATATTGGGTAATGATATGACACACACAGTTATGGAAAACTAAAGTTTTCCGATGCGCTTTAATACATTCAGTACTTCATCACCCTCTGTATGAGATTCTTTCCAAACTTTCTCGGCCTCATTCGCAAGATCTACTTCAAGCTTGGAAAGAGTTACGTATTGGTCAAGCGATTTTTTCACCCGATTACGCTTATGTTTACCAGAAATAGCATTAAAATCATCCACTAATTCTAACGGCTTTCGTGAGTATAATAATGACACAGTAATCAGCGGTTTCTTTAAATCAGGATTGTACAGAACTGAATACATGGGCGAAACATCTTCTTCAGAAAAATAATCGAGAATACTATAGAAACTATTCGTTAGATCAGCGTTTGGTAACTCAAGTAAAAATAATGCTTCGATAGATCCTTCGGGTTCAAGCAATAATTCGTTAAAATTCGCCTTTAGCTGTTTACCAAATGGTAGGTTTTGATTGTAGTCAAATTGGCAAAAATGATTAAAATAGGGCTTTGTTTTGTAGAGACAAAAATCTTCATAATCGATATTCCCATCTAGCTGCTTTAATTCTTCTCCTTTGATGGGTATAGAAAGAAAATGATTTAATGATTCAATGATCATGGTATTATAGGTCTTTTCAGGTATGCGTTGCTCAAACTTAACTTTGTTTGAAAATATAATTAAATTACCTGTATTCCCGGCATCAATAGCTTTTGAAACGGGACCCTCCAAAAAACTAATAGTATTGTCAACAAAGTCGGATGATTCACGCTGCGCATAAGGAACGACAAACGCAAACATCGTTTTCTCGGTCACGGATATAGATTCCATCCCAGATAAATGTTCCAACATTACTGAGCAAAGCCCGTTGCCAGTCCCACCCCCCGTTGAGCAAAAAACAGTTTGCCCCTTAATCATATCCAGTGCTTTATTTTTAATGGATTGAAACGCTTCTCGCCCAATCTGAGGGTCTTTACGTGATCCTTTAAGTTGAGCTTTACTTGAGTGCGCAACTGCGCGAATTTTGGAGATCGCTTCAACTTTTTCCAATTCGACGCCTGATACGTCTACTATCGTCGCGTGTCCTTCGTCTAATAAACTCGCCAGTTTACTACCAGCCCCGCCTACTCCAACACTCATGTTAACCCTCCAGAAAATTAGATGGTTTTATCGAATATATATTCTGACTATAAAGCAATTCCAACGCCTTTGCTCCATAATTGGTAATGTAGAGATTTTTTCGATTATGCTCCTCTACCATACTAATAAAACATAGCGTCGTTAAGGACTCTATATAGGCCACCGCATTTTGTTTAGTCCGCGTTATTTTTAGGTGCTTCAAGTCATCGTACACATTGGTGATGTTATATCTTAAATGCAAACTTTCGGCCTTCGCGATCCAATATAAAATAAGGAAGTGGTAATCCTTTAGTAGGGCCACCTGTTTATCAAATAGTTCCTTCACGCTTTGTAATTATACTCCCTGTTTATAATAATTTAAGTCAAAAAACAAATAAAAGAGCGAAATGCGCCTCAAATATACAATATATCACATCAATCCATGCCAGCTTAAACATAGTATAGTATACTACACTTACTGTCAATCATTTTCCTATCACTTTCTTTATATTTTCGATCTAATCGGCACAATTTTCATTAACTTTACGATATAACAAAGCAGTAAAGCATTGCATTCAAAGCTATTACAACACAGGAAAGTGAAGTTTAGTTCACTGCACTATAGTATAGTATAATACACTCGATCGTCTACAGGTTAATTTTTCCTGTTTTCTATTGTTTTGATGGTAATATTATCGAATTTTTGCAATTAATTCGGCATGGGCAAAATGATCCATCATTATCCAATATAACTAATTTTAACCAGGGTAGTTACATAATCCAATTCGATAAAGTCACAGAATTAAAAATGAACAGCTCAATCTAACCAGTCAATTTCCAAATACCATTATTCCTTGCAATAGAAGACATTATGCACGAAATAATGCCTTCCAGATTCCTTAGTCAAAAAAATGGATGAGTAGCACCGTTAAAAAATTGACAAAATTTCCTTAAGAATGAGTTGTAGCAGTGTATGCTTTACCCCTAAGTTAACTGAGCATTTGTCCATATAAAAATGAATTTTAAATCAGGGGACCTGCTGCACAGAAAGCAGCGTGTTATGTATCTCCCTGAAAAATTATTGGAGTTAAAAATGAGTTATACTAGACAAGTTCGTGAATTTTCAAAAGCCTGTAATAATTCCTTAACGTCAAAACCGATCTTGATGTCAAAAGGCGCAGTGGAATTTGTACGCAAAATGGTAAATGATGAATTAGATGAATTGGAAGAATCAGGATCAATTGTCGAACAAGCAGATGCCTTGGTAGATGCCATTTATTACATTTGTGACTGCGCAGTAAAACATGGTATGGATCTCGATCCATTATTCGATATTGTTCATCAAGCAAATATGAGCAAGGTAGTCGATGGAAAAGTGATCCGTCGTGACGATGGTAAAATATTGAAACCAGAAGGGTGGATCAACCCTGAACCACTACTTGAAACGGAGATTCAGAGACAAACAAACGATGGGTCTTTCAGTGAGATTCCCAGTGATATTTCCTGGTAATTACCTATAGCCTGAATAATTCACCTGTATTCTGCTATGAACTCTATTATCTGCTCAAATAACACGTTTAGTTCGACTCACTAATCGCCTTATTATGAGCGAGTTAAGTGCTCTAGTGATGAATCGCGTGAATTAAATCAGGATAGCCCGGTTTTCCCACAAATTTTGTGGTGAGAAAGCTTAGATTGAATGTATTCAATGGTCTGGCGGAGACAGGCAGAGACAGTATTTCGAGTTCTGCTAGGCAAAATCGCTAGACAAAGTTAAAACGTTGAATTTAAGTGATATACATCTTTGTAACTGAAGTATTATGAGAAATGCGTGCCAAATCAGCCAAAAACCTCTTCGGACTCAATTCCCGGGAAATGTTCCCTTACCAATTTTTCATCTGTTTTCTCGTAAATTAATTTAATATTCGGTCCAGCGTCAATTGTAAAATATAGATGAATCCCTTTATGTCGTATTTTCCATATCTTCTTCATATATTCTACTGTTTCTGGAAGCCAATAAAGTATCGACGGTTTTGAATCAAGCATGGTTGCATGCATACCGAGTGCATTGGATTCGGCAGTTTCGCCAAACAAGGCTATATTTCTTCTTTTTAATGACTTAAGTAAATTTTCAATGTCAACAGAAACGCGTTTCGGCCATTGCTGATAGAGAGTAGACGTTTTAGTGGTGCATGCCATTGCTTCCCTTGAGGAAATGGCTTTTGAATCTGATGAAACAGTAATAATTCCTATCATGAGTTCGGGCCACACATAAGAAAGTGGTTCACCATAGGAATCCATACCATCCTGCTCCTTACCTGCATGCCAATACACAAATCCGTTCGCAATTGATCGACTGGCGCTACCACTACCTAAGCGTGCGATTATTGACAGTTTATGATCATCCAAATCCCAGGAAAATAGAGTGTTCAATGCACTTGCTAATGCACAAAATCCCGATGCTGACGAAGCAAGGCCAGCTTTTGTCGGTATATCATTCCATGTTTTAACTGTAAAATGTAATTTTGGATCTCGCCTAAATAGATCTATATAATTAATGACACCGTTAAAAAAATCTGAGTTTTCCACAATTCTTTTATTGTCCAAATACACTTGGTCAGTTTCATTATTCACAGAGAGTTCAGTTGTTGTTCCCAGATTTGCTAACGATACCGAAAGACTGTCTGTTACCGGTAAATTTAGAATGTCATCACGCTTTCCCCAATACTTGCATAACGCGATATTGACAGGGGCAAACGCGCTGACCTGATTGTTAACAACGTCGTATTTTAAACCTAGGATCTTATTAACAATATCCTGTTTAAGCAACTGAAAACCCCTTTTCTTCAATATTTATCAACACTGTTTTATAGGGAATATTTTTACTGCTGACAGATCCGATACCGATAACACAGTCTCCCAACCCAGAGCCGGATATTTTTGCCCCATGGATACCGGGAATTAGTCTCAATGCATAAACAATTTCATTTAATTTCAAGTTACTTAATCCCATTGCTTCCATAAGACCATGATTTATGGTCAATAGTTCACCAAACGTATCCCAATCGTTAGTCTTAATAGCATTAATTGCCGCAATGCAACTCTTGTCCATTAAATCAAAGATTGAATCATATAGTTTAGGAAATTTGGTGTAAGATTTATTCACCATATGAATGACTTGAGTCGTCGGTACCTTAATCCCCGAATTTATAACCGATATAGGCTTGTCCCACTCTATTTTTTCAATTGCCAACGGGTCCGCCCTATAACATAGGAAACCACCATAGACACTGGCAGCGACATCAGCTCCCGACCCTTTTCCCTGAACCTGTTTTACAACGCGCAAACTATCACTAAAAATAGCATCCAATTCAACAGTACCATAGAGCAAATAACGAATCGCCCCTACCAATGCAACAGTGACAGCAGCCGATGATCCAAAACCAACCGTGTCTGAAAATTCGGATTCGATGCAGATTTCAATTCCGGAGTCCAAGATTTCGTCATATTGAGTTAAAACTGAATACAGAAAGCGAAATGCCATATGCTCACCTAATTCAACAATCGAACCGTCAAATTGCCCTAGTGCCGATCGAACTAAAACGGTTTTGCTAAGGCACAAACTGACGGTCACCTTTATCCGCCTATTGACCGCACATACAAGAGATCGATTCCCATACAATACTGCATGCTCGCCAAGAATCATTAATTTTCCAGGTGCAGATACGTCAACTGTATCGTAAGCCATTATTGTCTCCTCTAACGCCCAACAGCGTATAGTTGTATTTTTTGCATAATTCTAAGGGTTCATCGTTTGTAAATGCAATGACCACTCCTGCACAATCCCCGGAAATCGCACCGGCTCCAGAAATTTTTGCAGCGCCCCCGGCATACTCAATGTCACGAATAAATGATTGAACCCGATCCGGAACAACTCCAATATCACATAAAAATTGATGATTATCGCGGATGGAATCGACCAACCCAGAATAATCATTCTCAACTAACTCTATCAGCATCCCTTCAGTGATTCGCCCCATCTCATCCCAAATTTTTGGGTTTTTAACCGTTTTTTTTACATTCATGACACATTCACCCGTGGAGGACAGTGGTTTTCCTGTAAGAACTAGGAAAAAGTGAATTTCAGGTATCAATGACGTTGTTCTTTCCACCATTGAGTATTTAACAAGTCCACCATGCAGACATACATATGGATCCAACCCACTGGAATGTCCATGTCTTAATTGTTCACACCGAAGAGCAAATTGAAAAAGGTCTGAATTGTTTGAAGATAAATTCAAATGGGAAGATAATGCCTGAAGAACACATAACGAAACCGAAGCTGAAGAGCCCATGCCGCAGCCAATGGGAATCGTTGATTCTATCTTAAAATTTACTCCTTGATCGAGTCTTGCATTATGGGTGTCCAGCAATAAACTACAAGCATATGGCAACAGCTGAAGAGGGTCCGGCATGACTGTTGCAATTGAGATTTTATTGTCAATAAACTGCTGATAACGATCATTTAATTCCCAATAAATATCAAAAACTTCTTCCACACTGTAACTCAAATCAGTGTCTGAAATCGATACTGAAAGTTCCATTTCGATGCGATTTGGTTCTATTAATTTCGTGGTTGTCGAAGTATACCGATTGACAGCCATTGCCAATGCAGGCTTATTATAAACAACGCTATGTTCGCCACTTAAGATAATTTTTCCAGGAACATTGATTGTATTCATAATTATAATTTAACACCTTATACATAAATGTGTTAACCCGAGTTTCCTCGATTGAGTTGTAAGTCCTTGGTAATCAACGATGATATTTTTAAGTAACTACAAAGTCCTTGATTTTTCCGGCGTCAAATAGAATAAGTCTTTGAAAATCACTGGAATTTTCTTAAATTGTCGAAAAAACGTAAATGAATCACTACAAAACCTCGACAATTACAGTAAAATGCGATTTTTCGAAATTCAACACAAAAAATATCACTTATAGTAACTATATTTCGAATGGCAAAATTTTAAAAAAGTCATAACTTATTTATATAAATAAGTTAGTGGATTTTTGTCATCATGGAAAATTGCCGATTTTGGGCATTTATTGGCGAATTTGGCACTCAACCGAGGAAAGTCGGGTTAAGTCAATTTCGTAGAATTGTTGTTGAAGGTGTAAACACTAACAACCGATCTGATTTATCAATCAACTAGCAGTCTGTCTGACTTTGGAAATTGTTGCGAGAAAATCGTCAAATTGAGAGCATTTTTGTCCAAATTTGAGAAATATATTGTGATATTTGACAATAATTTGGACAAAAATACACCAAGAATGCGGTTTTCGCAGTAGATTCTTCCTGAGCAGAGGAGTGAATAATTACGGCACGATAGCTCTGGCCGTAGAGCGTAACGGTGGTTTCATAACTTTTGTAAGAGGCCACTGGACGCTTCTTTGTCGGGCGTGATAGGGCCAATGTGCCAATCGATTCCCATTGGTCAACTGCAACGGCTTCCCGGACCACCCGATTGGCCTCCTCATAGGCGAAAGGCAGACGGGTCAAAAAGTATAACGGCGCGGCATCCTCACGCAGAGAAAAGCACGTGAGGTTCGCTTCATTGACCATTGCCGAATCGGCGATATAGGTAAAAG
>JAJFLO010000285.1 GCA_021772675.1 Verrucomicrobiota bacterium
TATTTTAAGTTGAAAATATTTGATCTACCTAATCTAAGGATCATCAGAAACCTATGATTTTTACAGATATCCGAGAAGAACCAATAATTTTCTGTTTCAGGAACAAAAGAGGTTGGTAATACACCCTAACCTGAATAATTCATAAACTTTTTATTACAAGCCATAATATCGTGCGATATCAATGGGTTACAAAATTATCCGGGTTCGAAATAGTTTCCACCACGGCGGATTTTCAACACTACTGCTGTACGCGGACAAAATTCATAAATCATTGATCTCACACAATCTAATGAATCTCACTACGAATGTTTATGAATTGTTCAGGCTAAACACTGAAATCTGTCGCGTAGAAACCTTTATTATTAGATTTTTTATGTAGATAATAACTATTTTATTCCGAATTCAGGCAAAATGGGACTAACTAAATTAGCAAATTTAATTAATGACTTCTGAGCATCATTTCGAGAATGATCCGCTGCTGCAATCATAGTAACAACATATTGGGAACTCACATTTATAAATGAACGATTCCAAGATTGAATCATCGTTTTAATTTTCCCTGAAATCGAATTGGGATAGTCCTCAACAAATCTATTCTTGGTTATAAATGCAACCGCCTGTTCCTTATCCGATTTCACGAAAAGCCGCGACGAAAGAGTATAATTCTCAGGTCCATTCAGCGTAAGATCTGAATCAAATTCCTCAATTTGATTAAATCCCCAACTGGGAAAACACCGATCCGGGATATGCCCATTAACTCCAGAGCCCACTTGATTATAAACATAAGTCGATGGTGTCCAGTAAATAATTCGAAGCTCAATGAGTTCATTACCATTCCTATAAACGCGAACCAAATAGTCGTCTGAATTTAATTTATCCAAATGCTCCTTGAGAATACTTTTTTCTAAAGCGGTTTCGAAATGACCTAATTGATGGGGAAATTCGGATAATAGCTTTCGGGGACTTAAATTTTCAGAGTCAGTTTCAATATAATGATTTATGATATAGATATTTAGGATTATACCAACAATAAAACAAGTAACGGAAAAACCTACAATAAAATTTGGTATGGTACTAAGTTCCGGCATATTTCCATATTTACTTGATGCTTCATCTTCAACAATTTTAGGTGTTTTTTGTGAAACTGATAGCAAAAAACCAATACCATATACCAATATAATTCCACCAATGAAGGTTCCCCAGCCAAACAATTCATGACGCCAACCTTCAGCATAAACCGTACTGACGTGAGTAACAAATACAGCAGTTAAAATGATACGTATCAGGTTCATTAATACAGATATGGGAAGCGTGAGCAGACACAGAAAAATTGCACGTTTAAACTCAATTCTGAGAAAATAGGCAATGGCAGCCGAACCTGCCATTAATATCCAAAACGAACGAATTCCACTACAGGCATCCTCGATGCCCAGAGCTGCATTAGCCAGATACAAAATATTCCCTTCCCGAAATACAGAGATATCTAATAGTCGAATGATGTCTTCACTTAATATTGATACAATATGACGTAATCGCAATGTAATCGGAAGTGTGACAGAAATAGGAAATGGAATAGCAAAAATCAGATATATCAATGGAAAGAAAAATGTCCCTAACGAGTTTACTCCAAAGAAACTGATAAAAATACCATAAATGCACAAAATCAAACCAATTGCATTTATAAATCCGACGCCCAAACCGCCGGGCAATAGGGCCATTCGATACCAATGCCCAATGATAATGGAAGATACTCCAAAAATGATAATAGCTATACCTAAAAATGATCCTCTAGTTTTTTGAGAACGTGACTCAAGCCAAATATAATAAGCAGCATATAAGCAAATAAATGGAACCAGAAATCCATGGGAATAATCATCTTCACTCAGATAAATTCTACAGAGGATTTGAACGGAAGGCCAAGCAAAAAAACAAAGACAAACAAACAGCAAAAGCAGACCTTTTGATTGTTCCGATAGGATGATTTTTTTAGTCATTCTTTGCGTAAAATTGTGATTTTGTTGCATTATAAGACTCCATTTGTCAATTACCAGCGGCAGTAAAAGGCTTAACCCAATAAAAGTCATTGCTAGGATTAAAAACTCATAACAATTGATATCATCATCGCTTTTTTAGGAGTTAAAACAGAAATTATCACAGTACAAATCGAAATATTAGTGTCCAGTGCTAGGATGGGCTAGTGCCATCCTTCCCGTATTCCAAGATTCTTGATGTGAGCCATATGATGCCGCCCGTGCCATGCATATATTCCGATATTCACGGATAATGATACTGGCCCGGATTCTGGATGAATGAATTCGCCATTCAGATCAACCGGTTCTAGTCCACGGAGAAGAACACACCAGCGATGATGAAGTGCAGCAATAAGATCCAATGATACTCCGATAGATGTACCGCTGTAATCTGGCAATTTTGCCCATCGATCTTCGTAATACGCTTTGATACAAGGACGTTCTTCCGTTAGTGCCCATTTAAAACGGATGAAACTATTTAGGTGACTGTCTGCAAGATGATGGACTACCTGCTGAACCGTCCATCCGTCAGAGCGATACCGAGTATCGAGCTGAGCTGTGGTGAGAGGAGTAACCAAGGCACGAAGCTTCGCAGGAAATGTTTCGATGTCAGCGATCCAGCTTGCCAAATGTTCACTATTGACCTCACTGGGTGCATTGAATTTTCCAATTGGATATTGAAGCTGTATCATTGCAGTTTCCATTGTATGCCCTTTTCTACCCTGCGATCTGGATTTGTCATGTTTTACCCGAATACGGGAAGGTTTTCTTTTAATGCTCAAGGCAGTAAGTATATCGCTGTATTGACAACTGCAAATGCTTACTAACGAAGCAAATGCATTTTAAAAAAGCCTCCGCGCAGAGGAGATTAATCGCTAATTTTTACACTACCTATTTAGTCATCATATATTGACCCTTTCAGGTTCTTCACAGCGTTAAAAGCGGATTCGATTCTTGCCAGTTTGTAGTGTCATAGCCCGTCGCTTCTCTCAATATTCTTTACATATGGTGTGCAATTATAAGACCCGTTTCCTCAAGCGTGGCCAAAATCTTTCTGTGTTCCCGGGAAAGAACTTTGAGGCGCATTTTCTTATGTGGTTTCACTTCGGCGACTTTTAACACGATGGTAGCCAGATCAACTATCATTTGATTTTCTGGGTGTGCAAATGTACGAAGTCGCGTAACATTCTCTTTCGAAATGTTGGATTGTCCCATGAATCCAAAAAATTATTGGGTCTGGTCAATGTCATCAATCTCAGCTTTGGAACACTTTGAACAATCCTTGCATATGTGATTCTTGTGTCCTTTCCCTGAAAACTTTTCGTTTGGTCGGATGTAACCACAAATTCTAAACTGCAAGCAGTAGGTTTTTCGACATTCGTTATTCATTTCAGGAAACAATTTTACAGAAACCTGTCGAAAACCTGATGGCTGTCGGTATACAATAATGTCCCCGTCGTTTTTTCATTCTGTTGAATAAGAAAACGACAAATTCGTGTAGGGGGAAGCGTGTTATGTATTAATTTTTGCTTTCAGATAGTCTTGCCTGATAGATCAGGGTATTGCCATCAACAAATATCGCAGCTTCTGATAGAGACGTATTGATAATGTGTCTATCAACCGTTGGCATTTCGATTGATTTGCCAAATTTCTCCGTAAGATCAATGGACATAAATCCATTTTCACTATCTCTATTTATAAAATGATCGTTAAGGCCATGAGCAATTCCTTGCTCAATTATCGGTAAAACATCGTGAATATTGAGATAAGTCATTCTTGCATACAAATCCAAAAATAGCCTGTCATTTGTTTTCCTGATCTTCGGTAAAAATTCGAATGTCGCGCCGTCCACCTTTAACGTGTTTCTTGTAATAAACTTAAACTTCAATCTACCTCTCACAATTTTCAAAACCATAACTCTACGAGCTGCATCATTTGAAAAACTAGCCTCATCAAAGTAGAAATAATTGCCATTATGTGGAGCGTCCTTATCCAGTGGAATTTGTTCAGAAATAAATTGATTCAAAAGTTTCCTTACAAGTTGTTGATTCAATAAAACCTGTATATCAGGATTTGGAATAGATGATTTTATCTGGGGAAGAAATCCCTGCGGATTTCCTTTATGACCCGCCTTTAGCGCCTTATATCCACTTTTGATTGCATGCCCAATGGGATCTAATTTATCCTCTCGCCATTCATTCCATACGCTGGATATGTTGTCGTTGGTATTGCTTAGATTCTTGCCGCCTTTTTCTATTATATTTTCGAAATTCTTCGGGGTCCTTTTGATTTCTTTCCCAATTCTGTTTGGAATGTCACCAGGATGCTTAACGGCCTCTGCAACATCATCCAAAATACCTGAATATGAACCGTGTGTGAACACGACCAAAAGTAGAATTCCCAAAACATTATTTTTTTTCTTCTTCATCAGCTTCGGCATATAGAGGATTAAATATAGTAAATGATAAAATATCTTTAACACAGTACTTGCTTCGTCACATCTTGCCGCGTGTATTTCTAAGTTTTTCTTGGCCTTTACCAGTGTGGCATTCCGTAAATAACGAAATTAAGGTGATCTTAGTCTGAAATTTTCAAACTCAGAAAAAAATTGTGCAAATGGGGTATGCTAATTGTGACAAATCGGACTTTATGGGTGCTTGGATATTAAAATCATTTTATTTCAGACAAAAGTTTGGGGTTTGTTACAAGTTTTCTCACACCGTGTGCGTGATCCTCTTCAAAAACGTTCCCCTTACACCATTCACTTAGACTGTTGATGTCAATTTTTGCGCACCTTGGCCGAACACTCCATGTAACTTGAAAAGGTGAACATTTCTTCTCCGTGTACCCTGGACCCGTTGTCGATCCTAAAAACTCAACGGGTTTACCGGTATTCGTTGGCAAAGTCTTTGCTTGGTGAAGACCATTCACTATGGTGCCACTATAAGATAAATCATTAAAATTTATCGCAGACGGGTCATTAACGAGGGTGAAAACCTGGGCCTCTACACGAAGATTAGGATTCTCACATCTATCTGACAAACAAGAGCCTAATCCTTTACCGGGTTTCACATCACAAGAACTATAAACCCAGTGAATCTCGATAGTATCTCCTGAATCTACACCCGCACACGTATTATTCGCAGGTTCTTTTAGCTCTTCCTCTGTCAGTGACTTACTATCATTACATTGATAACCACCACTATAACCATGGTCACCACCGCCAGCGTAGATTGAAAAGTCTTTCGCTTTGTGTTCCGCGTTAACGTGAAAATGAATATTACAAAGGTTCATATCTTTATAACTTGGCGCAATCGAAAAAATACACTTATTCTCGCCAGTTCGATTGTCAATATCCCTTGGTGCTTGCGGACCATAACCTACACAAACCTCTTCCGGTGCAGCTGGATCCTCTGCCATGTTAGTTATTGCAGAGAACAAACTCAAGATCAAAATGGTACAGTTGTATACTATTCTTCCTGATTTCATCGAGTATTCCTTTTTTATTGGTGTTAACGAATTTATGGCTACCACTAATATTGAGATAATGGAGCGCTACGAGGTTATAGACATACTTCAGGCTCAAACTTTTCCGAGCGAAACTGATCACAAAAATTTAACCGGCTTTGCCGGGGTTTTCGTCTCACATCAATTGTAACTTAAAATACAAGTGCTTATACAATCAAATCAACGAAAAACTCGGACGGGGTAAGGTTCGTAGTCCCGTCTTTAGACGGAAGCCTCAGATGA
>JAJFLO010000286.1 GCA_021772675.1 Verrucomicrobiota bacterium
TCATCTGAGGCTTCCGTCTAAAGACGGGACTACGAACCTTACCCCGTCCGAGTTTTTCGTTGATTTGATTGTATAAGCACTTGTATTTTAAGTTACAATTGATGTGAGACGAAAACCCCGGCAAAGCCGGTTAAATTTAAACAGGTTTTACTTTTTAATGTGGGAGGCGACCTCCGGCCGGCGATTTTTTCAGATCCGATATCTCAGTCAGGACGATTATTTCCACCTAAAATTTTATTTTCCAGCAATTTAGTCTGATAATCAATAAACTTGTGTTTGTCAAGAAATGGCCAATTTTACAAAAATCGAGCACGGCACAGAGAGCTGTGACTACATCTTTAGCCTCAAAATTTTGGTGATAAGATGTAGCCATGCCAGTCCTCTGGCGTGCAATCCAACATTTCTAAACAGACTATAAACTAACTTCAATTACTCATGACATCAATACTTGGAATTAATGCGTTTCATGGTGATGCAGCAGCATGCATTATCATCGACGGTAAACTGATCGCGGCCGTTGAAGAAGAACGATTTAATCGCATAAAACATTGGGCAGGATTTCCGGTTGCATCGATTCGCTTTTGTATGAGCGCGGCAGGAATTGATCTGCGTGACCTCGACCATATTGCCATCAACCGCAATCCCAACGCAAATCTCCTTAAAAAGATAACCTATACCTTAAAAAACCGACCAAAGGTTGCTTCAATTAAGGATCGGATGCTCAATTCAAGCAAGGTCAAAGATGTCAAAGTACTACTCAGTGAACAGTTTAATATTGCTCCCGCCAAGATTAAGGCAGAGTTACATTATGTAGAACATCATCTGGCTCATCTGGCCAGTTCATTTTATGTGTCACCTTATGAGAAATCAGTGGTCGTGTCATTGGATGGATTTGGTGATTTCGTCAGTTCAATGTGGGGGGTAGGGGAGGGCAATGAAATTACGGTTCTGAATCAGGTAAATTTCCCGCATTCACTGGGATTGTTGTATTTGGCTTTTACTCAATTTTTAGGATTTAACAACTATGGTGACGAGTATAAAGTCATGGGACTCGCTGGTTACGGAACGCCATCAAAAATTGACCAGATGCACCAGTTGGTAGATTTCAAAGAAAATGGACAGTTTGAATTAAATCTTGATTTTTTTCAACACCATTCCGCTGGCATTAGTATGGTTTGGGAAAATGGATCGCCGAAAATCGATCGTGTATATAGTGATCACTTTGAAACCGTGTTTGGTCGTCCAAGAAAAAGCGGTGATCCCTTAACCAAAAATCATTATAATATTGCGGCGTCGGTACAACAAATTTACGAAACCGGATTATTCAATCTGGTGAATTTTCTACACTCACATTACCACCTGGACACCCTCTGTTTATCAGGAGGCTGTGCGCTGAATTCATTAGCAAACGGAAGACTATTCAATTCGTCAAAATTCAGGCAAATTTTTATTCCGCCCTCTCCAGGTGATTCTGGTGGCGCTATTGGCTCGGCCGTATACGTATTAAATAACAAATTAAAGAAAAAGCGATCACTGGCTATGGGGCACGCCTTTTGGGGGCCTGCATTTACAGATCCTGAAATCAAAAGCCTTCTCTGTTCCGATAGAGATTTAGATACAGGTAACTTTGTGATAAGTAAGATGACTAACCAAAGTGTGTTATGTCAGGAAATCGCAAAAAAACTAACCGAAGGTAAGGTTGTCGGATGGTTTCAAGGACGAATGGAGTGGGGACCACGCGCACTTGGTAATCGTTCTATTCTGTGCGATCCCAGACTTGCCAACATGAAAGATATTCTAAATGAAAAAATAAAACGACGCGAATCATTCAGACCCTTTGCCCCTGCTATTCTTCGAGAAGCTGTTTTAGATTGGTTTGAGTCTGACATGGATGTTCCTTTTATGTTGAAAATCTTAAAGGTCAAAAACGAAAAACAAGATCAAATTCCAGCAGTGGTTCATGTTGATGGGACCGCCAGATTGCAAACTGTATCAGAGTTGGATAACCCATTGTTTTATGAGTTGATTCAGTCATTTTCAAAATTGACAGATATCCCAATGCTATTGAATACTTCCTTTAACGAAAACGAACCTATTGTCTGTCGACCAGAAGAAGCGCTAACCTGTTTTAAGCGCACAAAGATGGATATACTCGTTCTTGGTAATTGGATGGTAGAACGGATTAGCTGATTCAATTGTCTATGCAATTAGAGTTCTCACTTTACCGAAGTATTTTCTACGTAAAGGCTTCGCAACTTCCCCATTCGTGTGCTTAAAATATTGTAAATTCCGTAAATTAAATTTAATTTGTTTAGATGAGTCCAACAGTCTTGCGACATAAATATTGTTTTCGGGAAAATAGAGATTTCAATAAAAATGACATGATAATTTGTATCTTATATAAAATTAGGAGATATCTCGAGTAAGGAGCGTGTCTCGTTCGTAGTCCCGCCTTCAGGCGGAAGTTTTGGGAGAGCTTCAGCGATCCTGTATTGAGACTTTCTCGCTGAAGCGTCGTTAAAACTTCCGCCTGAAGACGGGACAAACCTAACCCCGTCCGTGTTTTGCGTTGATTTGATTATATGAGCACTTGTATTTTAAGTTACAATTGATGAGAGACGAAAACCCCGGCAAAGCCGCTTAAGTTCAATTTTTCGCATCTTATCTTCACGTCATCTATGTCCGATCCAAATGACGAAAAACACTGAAATATTGTAATATTCCTGCTGCTTTTCGCCATTCAGATCGCCCAAATCTGACATAAATCTGAGCGCGAAATTATCCAAGTTATTTATTTGTGAGCCCTTAATAAACAGGCCGGTCACGTAGTTTTATTTTTCCATTTACAGTGTATTCCATCGATTTTTCACCTAACCTGAATAATTCATAAACTTTTTATTACCAGCCATAATATCATGCGATATCAATGGGTTACAAAATCATCCGGGTTCGAAATAGTTTCCACCATGGCGGATTTTCAACACTATTCCTGTACACGGAAAAAATTCATAACTCATTGATCTCACACAATCGAATGACTCTCACTACGAAAGTTCATGAATAATTCAGGCTAATTTCCAACATCGATCATGCTCTGGAGTTTTTTATTCTAATAATTTCTCCGTTCCATTTAACATACGAATGCATTACTTGGTAGCGACATCTTAATTCATCATATGTTTTAATTGTGATGTACCATTTAGCGTAACCGTTCACGGGGTTCAAGGTTCAAGGTTCAAGGTTCAAGGTTCAAGGTTCAAGGTTTCCGCCGCGGCGGATTGAAAACTAAGAACATAAAGCCATGCTACAGAGTTATTTTTTGAAGGTTTTTTGGTATTTAACCCCTGAACCTTGAACCTCTGAACCGTGAATGGTTACCATTTAACCTAAATCCCTGAACCTTGACACCAGAAACCTTTACTCCTCCTTTCCCCGTACATGATGCCGGACAATTTCACCCTGAGTCATATATAAAACATCCTCTGCAATATTAGTGGCATAGTCAGCGATTCTCTCAATAGTTCTGGAAACAGAGATTAAAAATAGTAAGGGTTCCAATTGAGCCGGACAATCTCTGAGCTGTTGCTTAATTTCATTAATAACTTCATTATTTAACTGATCAACAATATCATCGTTCTGGCATACCTTAACCGCCAATGGAGAATCCAAGTTAACCAGGGAATCCAAACTCATTTTTACCATTTTTTGTGTCTCTTCAAACATAAGAGAGAGTTTTTGCTGCACCACGACTCTGTTATGTTTTGCCATTTCCAAAACATATTGAGCAATATTTGCAGCTGAATCTCCAATACGTTCCAAATCATTATTCATTTTCAGCAACCCGATAACCATTCTTAGGTCCTTGGCAACGGGCTGATAAAGTGCCATAATCTTCAAACACTCTTCTTCAAACTCAACCTCATGCTCATCAATTTTCTTATCATAGTCAATAACCTTTTCCGCTAAACCTAAATCAAAATCCGCAAGCGCTTTATAAGAATTTTTTATAGCATTCTCTACCTCCGCGCTGAGTTCCAGTATTTGATCTTTCAATTTTTTTATTTCACGTTCTAAATGAGTTATCATTTTAGTCTCCTGCCAATTAAATCTGATTATCCAAATCGTCCACTGATATAATCTTCAGTTTGTTTCACATTTGGATTACTAAATATGTTTTCCGTGTCATCGCATTCAATCAACTTCCCTAAATAAAAAAACGCGGTTCTATCTGATATTCGTGATGCCTGTTGCATGTTATGAGTAACAATGATGATGGTGAATTTTTCCTTTAATTCTAAAATCATTTCCTCGATCTTCCCAGTTGCGATTGGATCCAGTGCTGAGCAGGGTTCGTCCATTAAAATAATTTCCGGCTTGATCGCGATTGTTCTGGCAATACACAGTCGCTGGGTTTGGCCTCCAGATAATCCCAAAGCACTGGAATGCAGCCTATCTTTAACCTCATCCCATAACGCAGCATTGATCAAACTTTCTTCAACAGCGTTATCCAAGGTTTCTTTATCTTTTACACCTGCAATTCTTAATCCAAATACGATGTTTTCATAGATGCTTTTGGGGAAGGGATTAGATTTTTGAAATATCATGCCAATGCGTTTACGCAGACTGATGACATCCAGGTCCGGTCTATAGATACTCTGCCCATTCAAAAGAATATCTCCTTTATGATTTATGTTTTCGATCAAATCATTCATACGATTAATACTTCGCAACAGGGTTGATTTACCACATCCCGACGGCCCAATATAGGCAATAATTTCGTTTCTAATGACATCAAGATCAATATCAAATAATGCCTGAGAATCACCATAAAAAAAACCAAAATTTTTTATCGTGATTACGTTAGTTTTTGGTATATCTAATTCTTCTTCGCTTGACAGCTGAGATAATGACATAGTTTTATTTTTTCTTTAAGAGCAACTTCCGAACCCGGCATTCGGCCTCGATTATTAAAAAACGAAACTTTATTCGGGCAATAAGCCTGTTTGTAATTAACTCCGGACCTCCCTTTCAAATAGGGAGGTTATAAATATAAGGAACTATAAAATTATAGTACAATCATGCTTGTAGTTAAGCGAGTCATCGCTGTTCTTTTGCAATGCTCAAAAAACGCCAATTACTTGGCTCACTACAAACGACCGATGCTTGAATTTAAACGTAAATAATAAATCATAAAAATCCGAGCTGTTCCTTAGGAAGCGAGTCATCGCTGTCTCAAAAGTTTGACATGTATGACAACACTTCTTAGATCCGTGGCGGCGCATTAACTACGAACGGCCCGTCCGGAAATAAATTTCAAAGGAGCAACCACCGAGGCCGTCATTCCATCTCTGTTAATATAATAGGAAACTAGGTCTCAGGTGTCAGGTGTCAGGTTTCAGAAGATCAAGATCACGTTTTTTTGATACCTGAACACTGAAACCTGACACCTAAAAAAACTTTAACTTTCAAAAGAGCAACTTTCGAGGCCATCCGATTCTCGGTCTCGATTAATATAAGAGGAAACTTTGAACCGTTTTTTGATCAAGATCAAGATTAAGAGTAAGAGTAAGATAATCGTGCATTTAGCCTCAAAACCGGTTTAACTTTCAAAGGAGCAACTATCTATCCCGGTTTACGGCCTCGATTAATATTAAACGAATCTTGAATTGTGAATTACTAATTGATAATTGTGGATTGACAATTTTTCCTGTTTTTGTTTTCAATCATTAACAATTAGTCGTTGACAATTCACCATTGACACTTCCTAAGTTTCGGAGGAATCCCTTACAAAAATTACCTTTCTATAGTGTACTCATTGAATATTTCCGTCTCAATTTTTCACGGACTATTATTGCAGTAAGATTAAGAACGATCACTAGTAAAATTAAAAATAATGTTGTGGCAAAGACCATTGGTTTTGCCGCTTCTGAATCAGGTGATTGAAAACCAAGGTCATATATATGAAAACCAAGATGCATAAATTTTTGATCTAAATGGAAAAATGGATAGATACCGTCAACCGGTAACGATGGTGCCAATTTCACCACTCCAACAAGCATGAGTGGTGCAACTTCCCCGGCACCTCGAGCCATAGCCAATATGACTCCAGTTAATATTCCTGGCGCTGATGCAGGTAATATAACCCGATACAGACATTGCCATTTTGAAGCACCACAGGCTAATCCGGCTTCCCGCAATCCTCGAGGCACAGCGGATAAGCCTTCTTCGGTTGCCACAATGACTATTGGTACTGTCATTAATGCCAGAGTTAATGACGCCCACAATATACCACCTGTACCAAATGTTGGCGTCGGCAGGGATTCGGAGAAAAATAACTGATCAATAGTTCCACCTAAAAAATAAACAAAAAAACCGAGTCCAAATACACCGAATACAATTGACGGCACACCCGCGAGATTATTGACACCTATTCTTACAAGTCGAACCCAAATTCCTTTTTTTGCATATTCATGAAGGTAAATTGCAGTAATTACACCAAAGGGTGTTACGGTTAACGTCATAACTAAAGTCATGATAAAGGTTCCAAATATTGAAGGGAATATTCCCCCTTCGGTATTCGCTTCTCTAGGAGCTGTAATGACAAATGTCCAAATATTCCGAACAAAGCCTGCTAATTTGTCCGGCAAAGACATTTGATTGGGAAAATGAAAACCAATTATAGTACCGAAGGGAATGGTTATATTTTCGCCAGTAATTAAACGGCATTGAAGGGCATGAAGATTTTGCTTTTCCCGTAATCGAAAAGCCGTTTCTGCCAATTTTTCATACGCCTCCTGCATTAATGTCAATTGTTGGTCAATCCGTTCAATTAGAATCGGATCATCGATGGATCGCTTTTTAGATTGAAGTGTCTCAATTTCCCTGTTTATTGCACCTATTTTTACCTTTTCCAGATTCTTGATTTCTTTTCGTCTATCCTTAACGTCATTGACTACAGCGGCAAATTGTTCATCGAAATTTTCCGCGCCATAGAAAATCTCGCTATCTTGATCGAGAATAATTTTTTCCGGGTATGCAATTAAACTGCCATACTCTTCACGTTCGATTTTGATCAGTTTCCTTGGCTTTGAAATCAGTGCAATATCCACGGCGTCGATATAAAAAAATGAAAATCCATAGTGATCCTTGTTTCCTACAAATAACTGCCATTCCAGCTCAGCAATATTTTTATCTTTTCCCCCATTTAATATGCCTGTGTTTTTTTGCTGCTTAACGACAATCTCACCGCCAATAATTTTTGATTTTCCGATCTGTGTGTTAGCATCATCCTTAAGTGTTATTTGAACAATGTCCTTTATCCAAAAGGCTTTCGAACCTTCATAAATAATCAATCCAAGTATATAAAATACCATCAGCAAACAAATCGAAAGACCAAGTCCGGAAAGCCAGATATAACAATCCCCAACCGGTGTCCTAATTTTCGCATTGGATAGATCAACACAACGATCTATGTTTGATTCATTCATATGGCTTTGTATTTCTTTCTTAAATAGTGTCTTAACACTTCCGCAAACGTATTAAGAATAAACGTAAAAATAAACAGAATCATTGCACTGAAAAATAGAGTTCTATAAAGCGTTCCTTTATAAGGTGCCTCCGGTAATTCAACCGCAATATTTGCAGACAGCGTGCGCATGCCTGAAAACATATCGAAATTCATGACAGGCGTATTTCCTGTTGCCATCAGCACAATCATCGTTTCACCAATCGCTCGTCCTAATCCAATAATTAATCCTGAAAAAATACCCGCTGATGCGGTTGGAAGGACGACACGGAAACACGTTTGCCATCGACTGGCTCCAAGCGCCAGTGATGCAGAAGTTAAATTTTTAGGAACATTAGATAACGAGTCTTCTGCAATTGAAAAAATAATAGGAATAACAGCGAATCCCATTATGAATCCAACCAGGATTGCGTTTCGTTGTTCGAATGGAGTTCCTGAATATTGCGAATACCAAAGCGTAAAATTTGCAACTTTTTCATTTGTAGCAGGATCCATGACTCCGAAAAATTTAAGTTCTACCATTGGCGCCAAATACCAGGAGAACAATCCGCAAACAAGAATGACACCAAACAAGATGATATATTCATAGCCAATATGACAATTTTTAGTTATAGCAGTCGGCATAAACGACCACCCCCGGGCAAAAAACAATACGCCAATAGGGAGAAGGAGCAGCGTTAAAAACAGGAAGACAATATTCTTTTCGAAAACTGGAGCCAGCCATAAGGCAGCCAGAAAACCAAGAACAACCGAAGGTAAAGATGCCATTATTTCCATTGTCGGCTTGATGACGCTACGATATCTATAATGAAGGAACTGAGATGTATATATGGCTGCAAGCAGAGCAATTGGGCTGGCAAAAACCATTGCATAGAGCGTCCCCTTGAGAGTACCCCAGATCAAGGGGATCATTGACATCTTGGGTTCATATTCATCAGTCCCGCCAGTAGACTGCCATTCATATTTTGGAAACGATGCGCCTTCATACCATATCTTCGAAAAATATGCCTGGAAACCAGCTTCAGGATGAGGATCATTTAAAGTGAGTACCCTTAGTTTACTGTTTGAGTCCAAAATTAATATTTTATCATATTTAGCACTGATTATGGCATCGTTTATTTCATAGTCCAGATCTTGCTCCCAACGGATTTCTTCCGTCGTTGCATACCGAAGACTGATATAATTTTTTGAACCAAGTAAAAATATTTTATTTCGCAAACTTGGAGAATAGAATTGAAACTGTCCCTGAAGATTCTCTAATGTTTTAGTATGATAAAAAATGCGGCTACTTTCTAATTCAGGAACGAGTAGACTGAAAATCCGATTTTCGCCGGATCTAGACACAAAAACTAATGACACACCACCAAATAAAAAGTCAACGGATCCAATTTTCGAATTTTCAAGGTCCTGAAATGGCTGAAATACCTGCATTAAATCGCATGAATTATGAGCAATTTTAAAGTAATAAATATGCCCATCAGTAGTCGTAACTATTAAAATGTCGCCATTCGTATTTATACGAATTTTATCAGGGATACCTTCAATTTTTTCACTGAGATCAAAGTGCTTTCCTACGTTCACCTTGCCAGTACCAAAAAGCGTCGTTTTTTGGTTTAGACAAATAGCGACTACTTTTCTTGTGCCATTAATTTCCTGAATGGCGGCCGCAAACTTAATTTTACCCGAACCGCCATAGTCAATCTCTCGAATGGGAAAACCAGGTTGTCCCACTTGGTATTTAGCATAAAACTCAAGCTTTGCATTCAGCTGACGAGTCTCTTTATCGAAATGCTCATTGTAATTAATTTTGAAGAGAAAAAACGCCCCATCGTGGCTACCGAAAATCAGTTCCTGTCGACTTTGGTTATAATTAATTACAGAAAAATCGTCATTTTTAGGTAAAGGAACTTTGCTTATCTTTCCTATATCATGCTCCAAATCAATAAAATATAAGATCCCTTTTCGATCAAATATGAAGGGGAGCTCCGACCATTCATCTAATCCAATAAAATCATAGTCTCCTTTTGGTAGAGTAATCGTGATATCTTCAGTAACCTCAGGCTTTTGAAATAGGGGAATGGTTTGAAAAAAAATAAAGATGAAGATACTAAACACAACAGCAACAACACATATCCCACCAATCCGTATTATCTTTGACATCAAACCATCGATAAAAATGACATTTTTTGCGGTCTGAAATCGATTTTCTTTATCTATTTTTGCCATTATATAAAATTAACGGGTTTTATTAACACAAAACACGGACTGGGTTAAATTTGTAGTCCCGCCCGGCTGAGCGGGACTAAAGTATTAACGATGCTTTAGGGCTCACAAATAAATAACTTGGATTTTTCGCATCTTATCTTCACGTCATCTAGGTCCGATCCAAATGACGAAAAACATTGAAATATTGCAATATTCCTGCTGCTTTTCGCCATTAAGATCGCCCAAACCTGACATAAACCTGAGCGCGAAA
>JAJFLO010000287.1 GCA_021772675.1 Verrucomicrobiota bacterium
GAGCCGATTATCAAGATTACTGCCAATACCGACATTCGGCTTAGTTCAACAGTATTTTATCGATCATGCACTGGCATCCCTCTACTATTTTGTTTCAGCCCTCTTTGTCGGTGCACGATCGATAAAATACTAATCATTAGCTACAATCACACATTCCACACCCCTTTCGCGGCCTAACAAAAACGTTTTCGGATACATCTAAGGCTTTGAGGCATGCGAGTTGCACGGCTGTAAGTGGCGGTTTTAGAACGAGCTCCGGGCCAACCGCCACGACCATAATACCGGTAAATTTGGTTGTCATCATGAATGAGGTTGGTCGATCGGTAGCTTTACCGTCCCACCCCTCAAGCATATTACCAGTACGCTCCAAATGGATGCGCATGGTCCATTGCATCAGGTTCCAGATGAGTAGACACATTAACAGCGCCATGCCTAAGACTTCAATACGTTCCGGCTTCTTGAGGAACAGGTCATTGACAATGAGGGGATCTTTCAGGAAGCGAAAGTTTTGTTCAACATCATCTTGGTCCTTGTAGCTTTTGAGTAACTGTTCTACAGTTTGTCCGTCGTTACCATCAAGCCAGAGGAACTGACATATCCCCCTTTTCTGAGGAGACCTTTTCCGTTCCTCCAGCACCAACGTGTTGCAAGCTCACGACTCAAGCGGTATCGGCTCCACTCCGGGTGGTTTCGGCACAGGTCCCGGATCAATGTTATATCTTTGCCATCTATCTGGCGGCCCTGGATGATAGTTAATGTTTCCATAACCAATATATATCATTGCAAACCGACAGAGTTCAGCTCTAAAAAAGAAAAAATAATTAAAAAATTAGGCCCGCTATAAAAAACACTTCAAAGCCATCGAAAAGGGTGTGGAATGTGGGTACTGAGATGTAAAATTGAGTTAATCGGCTTATTTGAGCAGAAATTAGGGCTCGCCAGCAGAATACTGATGATTTATTCAGGTTAGTGCGCCTAGCAGCTGATTGTAACAATGCTGTAGTGAAAATCCTTCTCTCACAGTACGCAGACCAGCACCTGCCATTCTCTTACGCATGTCGGTATCTTCCACCAATGTTGTTAATCGATCTAACCATTCACCCTTACTGAGGGCCAAAACGCCGTTTTCACCATCTGCGATCAATTGGCAATTTTGCCCAACAGGTGGTGTGATCACACAGGCTTCACCACTCATATAGACTGTGGCCTTCAGTATGCCACGTGCAAGCGAGTCTTCCACATCGAACAATGGGAACAGGCCAATATCCATCTGTAAAACTTCGCGAATCAGGTCCGGTTGCGAGTAAAAGGGTAACGTCGTATAACGCACCTTCTCAAAGCGTGGTAGTAGAAGCCGATCATACCCGGTTCCGACTATTCGCATTGTGATATTATCGAAGCGTGCAAACAGTTTTTCCAATGGTTCCCAAATCGAATACAGGTTAAATAATGTAGCCGGGCTGCCAATCCAGCCCAGGACAATTGATGAATCAGCCCGATTAGATCGTATTCGCGATTGATCAAATAGCTCAACTTGGGATGGATCGGGCACAAGGAAGCCATGGGCATTATAAGGACGCGCAAATTCAAGCCCAAACGGATTATCACAGGTAACAGCATCTACGGTTTTTAATAAATCACGGAATTTACCTCCGGCAAACCCGGCGCGTGATGGAAGCCAAACCCCATCATTCACATCATAGACCAATCGAGCACGGGTTTCACGGCGCAATGTCGATATTAAAGACCACGAGTTCACCTTTTGGAGATAAATCGTGTCGTAGCCTTGAGCTTGGCGGACTATCTGCATCTCTCTGGCGATCGCCAACTTCGAATGTAGATATGCCAGTGGCCATCTGAGACCTAAGCTAAACAATTTATTGATAATGCGGTTTGGTGGTTGTTCTATCATTCGAGTCAACCATGGCAAGGATCGGCTGACATAGCGTACCTCTATCCCGTCCGCAGCAAAAAGGTCCTTATAAATTAAAGCCCGGATATGTCCACTTGGCCACGCATCACCAGTTTCAGTGACAATTAACACTCGTTTCAATATACACCCCCAAATGATCGTTAATTTATTTGGAAAAAATTTGTATAAGTTAAACACTTAGCCAAAAGCCAACCTTAACAGTTGCTGAAGTTTAACTGGTGATTTCCACTATCCGGGCTATCTTTATATCCATTAATTAAATCTAACATTGGATGTCGAGCCATCAAACCGAGAACTTAACTTTACATGAAAAAGTAAAAATTATGAATCGTAAAGAAACACCAATGAATGAATTTCCACTTATGAAGGTGGAAAAGGGAAATAAGGTATTGTTTCATCCACATATACCGAAAAATGCCAATAATTATATTGCGGAAACTTTAAGTACTAGATGGATCGGACAGGGTCCGAAAGTAGATCAATTTGAAATAGAATATTCAAAAAAATTCTGTAATAATTTTACTACACTTGCGGTTGGTTCTGGCACAGATGCTCTTCATTTAGCATACTTATTGGCAGGGTTAAAACCCGGAGATGAGGTGATTTCCGCATTATTCACTTGCACGGCGACAAACATTCCGCTGCTTTATATGGGGGTGAAGATTAAGTTTGCTGACGTACAGAGCGATACCCTAAATATCGACGTGAACCACGTTCGAGAATTAATCAGTGATAAGACAAAAGCAATTGTATGTGTTCATTATGGTGGATTGCCATGTGATATGGATGAACTACATACCATTGCCAGAGAATATAATATTCCTATCATAGAAGATGCCGCTCATGCTATCGGAGCAGAGTATAAGGGACAGTGTATAGGCTCCATCTCAGATTTTACCATGTTTTCTTTCCAAGCCATTAAAGGTATCACCACGGGAGAGGGGGGGATGTTGGCTATCAAAGATAGTAGTTTAAGGCATTTAGGCGAGAAACTCAGATGGTTTGGCATTGACCGGTCGGCTAAGCAAAACGGCGTTTGGGAAAATGATATTGTAGACATCGGATATAAATATCAGATGAATGATATCGCTGCATCGATGGGCTTAGCTGCACTGGAAGAATATGACGAAACACTTGCTTTGCGTAAGAGTTTATTCAGCCACTACGTAGAACGACTAAAAGACATTGATGAGATTAAAGTTGTGGGTAAAGGTTATACTGATAGAGTTCATGCTGGCTGGATGATGACGGTGCTCATCAGTCGAAGAAAAAGCTTAATGGAGACGTTGAGGAAATTCAATGTGGAGTCCGGTCAAGTTCATTACCGTAACGACCGGTATTCTATTTTCGGTAGCCGAACAGATGGTCAATTTCCTAATATGGACGACGTTGAAGATAATTATCTAGTCTTACCACTTCATACGAAGATGACTATTGATGATGTGGATTATATCTGTGATGTTATCCAAAGAGGTTGGTAAATTTATTTTTCGGTTTTATTCCAAATACGATAAGGTTTCTGATCCTGCCTGAAATAACCCGGACGGGATCTAAAATCTGATTACTTACAATAGATCAAAATCAATCTGACATTTACTTTGTTTTTGAGTGTGATCGTTGTTTGATGAATTGGGTCAAGCAAGATATGACTTTACTAATAGCCTAATCTATTTGGTTGCTTCAACACGAATGTCACGCCAAAGTCGCCGTTCGTGAGTTTGGGGTTTACACAGCACCACCTTACGAAATCCCACCTGTTCGAGTTCTTGCGTTAGATGCCAACTTGACCAGCCGAAGGAATAGGGGGTGAACAATTCACGTCGTTCGATCTGATCCATACCAAAGGCGTACAAACCCCTCACCGCTTCCAAATAGGTCTCCAGATCACCTTCATTATCCAATGCCCGCAGTGCACATTTTGACAAATCTGGTGATTCTATGATCAATCGCCCACCTGGTTCCAGCATGATATAAAGATCAGCCAGAAGCTCACGCGCTTGCCACAAGCGTAGATAACTCAAGGAATGAATCATTGCAACTTCGGTCACAGTCTTTTCAGAATAGACCTCGCCAATGCGAGAAAAGTCTAATTGTAAGTCGCATTCAGCCGTTGGGCTGGCATCCACGTTCACGTACCCGGGCCAGTAATCTGCTCCACATCCCAAATGCAACCGCAATTTTCCATCGGATACCGAAGTAGGCAAGAATGATCGCCTTAACCATCTAACTATCCGCCTGAAACTCATCGTCGGTTCTCACATAATGCATTTTGGCATACAGCGTGAATCAGTCGAACAGTTTTCGCAATTCTATGCATAAAACAGTATTCAAAAATAAAATTTATTTTTCGGAATTGATCACCGGGCACTGTCTTTGATTGTTGGCTAATAATCCGTATCTCTTCGTGATTTATTTTCATGTTCTGGATTAGGGTTACGAATTAGGTTTTCAATCCTGTTTAGCCCGCATTTCTCACAATTCAACTACGACGAGAACGTATATCACGTCATTTCATTATCTTGCCTTGACGATCGAATTCTGTGTGTCGAGACACACAGAATTCTCAATCCAGCGGCAAAATACTGAAATGACGCAATCTAAGCACTCTCGCCACGCCACGAAGTTAGTAAGAAAAGCAGGCTAAAACTAACATGCGTTCGATTATAGGTTTAGTCAAAGAAAATTTGAAAAGTCGTAGAATTTAATCGCTGATTTTGTATGTCTTTCTCACACATTCCACACCCCTTTCGCGGCCTACTGAGTCTTTTTTCGGGGGGTCGTTACGTAGGCGATCGAGGCCTAACAAAAACGTTTTCGGATACATCTAAGGCTTTGAGGTATGCGAGTTGCACGGCTGTAAGTGGCGGTTTTAGAACGCGCACCGGGCCAACCGCAACGACCATAATACCGGTAAATTTGGTCGTCATCATGAATGA
>JAJFLO010000288.1 GCA_021772675.1 Verrucomicrobiota bacterium
TTACATATAGCGATATTAGATCATGACCATATTTATGGCGTGATCAAAGGCACGGCCATTAACCATGGCGGTAAAACGAATGGTTATACAGTGCCTAACCCTAATGCACAACATCAAGTTATTAACCAAGCTATCAAAGAATCTCAAATCAGTCCAAGAGCCATCAGTTATATAGAGGCCCACGGTACCGGCACATTATTAGGTGATCCTATAGAAATCACTGGCCTTAAGAAGACCTATGAACACTATACTCAGGACAAGCCCTTCGACAAGGTTCAGGATAAGCAATACTGTGCCATCGGCTCGGTAAAATCGAATATCGGCCACTGTGAATCGGCAGCTGGAATCGCTGGTTTGACCAAGGTGTTGTTACAACTCAAACATCAACAAATTGCCCCGTCATTACATTCGAAAACACTCAACCCAAATATTGACTTTAAGACAACTCCTTTTGTTGTTCAGCAAACACTGACAGAGTGGAAAAGGCCGATTGTTACATCTGAGGATAATCAGACACAAGAATATCCACGAATCGCCGGGATTTCTTCATTTGGTGCTGGCGGCTCCAATGCGCATATCATTATTGAGGAATATCAAGATCAGTTATCAGTGAACAGTGATCAGACTTCGGCGAGCTCAGTCGAGGCGTTATCAGTAAAGGATGATCAACAAGTATTAGTCGTGCTATCGGCTAAAACTGAAGAGCGGCTTAAAGAATATGCCAAGAAACTCCTAACTTTCCTGACAGATCACTGTTCACTGATTACTGATGACTTACAAAATCTCGCTTACACCCTTCAAGTTGGTCGTGAAGCAATGAGCTACAGACTCGCATTCGAGATTAATACTTTCGATGGGCTCAAACAGAAGCTTGAGCAATACATTAAGGGTGAAAGCAATATTGCCGGTTATTGGCGGGGTGAGGCCAAAGAGAGTACTAATGCTTTAGCTGATGAAGATTTCCAATATACGTTTGAACAATGGATGGCAAAGGGGAAACTAAATAAACTGGCAGAGCTGTGGGTCAAAGGATTACAGTTTGATTGGAATCTACTATATAAAGATCACAAACCCTATCGTATTTCTTTACCTACTTACCCATTTGAAAAGAAACGGTATTGGTTTGATACACACTTACAAAATCAGTATGATTCACCAATCCACGATTCTGTTAGTCAGTTGATAGAAAATAAGGTGACACCAATTCCAAAAATAGAATTAAAAACCCTGACGAATGAACCACTCAATTTTGTGACTGCAAAAGAAAAAATTAGCAAGAAAGATTTACAACCGACAACTGACCATCTAACACTGGTCAATAAAGAAACAGTGCACACTGACATTTTTAACCCGGTTTCTTCACCTGCAGAAATAGATTCTACCCAAACATCATGTATCGATTTGGACGCCATAAAGCAACGGTTGAAAGCCTTGTTAGCCAAAGCCCTTTATTTGGAAACCAGTGAAATTGATGAGGACAAAAAATTTGTTGACTTAGGCATGGATTCGGTCATCGGTGTGGAATGGATTAATGAAATCAATACCACTTTTGATATAAATATAGCGACAACCAGGCTTTATGATTTCCCTACTATAGCTCAGTTATCCAACCATCTTAATGATGTTATATATAAGAATACACAGCAACAAAATTCAGAATTTCCAAATCAGCTGTCGATGCCCGAAAAAACGTTAGATTTTGATTCACCGACCTCACCTACAGTCTCGCCAGACTATGGTGTTGTCATTGAGACCAATCAAACAATAGATAATACATCTCTAAAGCAATGGCAGATCGGCCTACCATTACCGGATGAAGTACAGGTTCATGTGAAGGCGTCTGCATTAAATTTTCCTGATATTATGTGCTTTAATGGGAATTACCCGACCATTCCTGATTACCCATTTGTGCCTGGGTTTGAAATTTCCGGCATTATCAAAGAAGTTGGGAGCAAGGTCACAGAATTTAAAATTGGGGATGCTGTTGTTGGAGTGACGGGGCAACAGATGGGTGGACATGCAGCATATGTTAATGTACCCGCTATTGCTGTGGTTAAAAAACCGGGAGTCCTGTCTTTTGAAGATGCCTGCTCGCTACCTATTATTTTTTTAACAACGTATCACAGTTTCAAAGTCGGCCGACTCAAACAAAAAGAACGTATACTAATTCAAACAGCGTCAGGTGGTTGTGGGTTAATGGCCGTTCAATTAGCCAATTTATATGGTTGCGAGATTTATGGTACTGCAGGCAAAGAGTACAAAACCGATTTCTTGAATAAGCTTGGTCTAGACCATGTTATCAACTATCAAAAGCAGGATTTCGAAGCTTATGTTAATTCCGCAACTCGCCGACAAGGGGTCGATGTTGTGATTAATATGCTTTCCGGCGATGCCATTCAGAAAGGGCTGAATTGTCTTGGGGCGGGTGGGAGATATCTAGAATTAGCAGTTCAGGGATTAAGGAGCAGTGCAAAACTGGATTTATCCGGTTTAGATAACAATCAGACGATCCACAGTATCGACGGCCGTCGATTGACATATGATCACCCAGTGAAGCTGCGAGGATATCTCAATAAAATGATCAGTATGGTTGAAGCAGGACAAATAACTCCAGTTGTCAGCCGTATTTACCCCATTACGAACATTCAGGAGGGTCTCAAGTATATTCAACGCGGTGCCCATATCGGTAAAGTCGTAATAAGCCATGCACAAAGCAATGCAACGGATCAACTGGAGCTATGCCTCAACAATATGCTGGCACAGAAAAAGGCAGCCATTGACCCCCAAAAAATAGGCAAATCATTTTCCATAACAACGCAAAAGCATAAGGAAATATTGAGTACAGACATTGCCATTGTCGGTGTATCAGGTCGATTTCCCGGTTCAAAAAACGTTGACTCTTTTTGGCAAAATTTAAAGACGGGTAAGAACAGTATTATTGAAATTCCACCAAGCCGATGGGATGTCAGTCAATTTTTTGATAATCGTTCTGCAATATCTGGAAAAAGCGATAGTAAGTGGGCGGGTTTATTAGATGATATTGATATATTTGATCCACTATTTTTTAACATTTCTCCCAAAGAAGCAGAATTAATGGATCCTCAACAACGCTTGTTTTTGCAAGAAAGCTGGCGATGCATCGAAGATGCGGGATATAACAGTACAACTCTCTCAGGTTCAAAGTGTGGTGTGTTTGTCGGCGTAGGTACAGGAGATTATGGAAAGCAAATTGTTCAGTCAAATTCACAGCTAAATGCACAGGTTTTACTCGGCCAATCTACGTCAATATTAAGTGCTCGTATTGCTTATTTACTTAACTTGAAAGGTCCTTGTCTAGCGATTGATACGGCGTGTTCTTCAGCCTTGGTTGCCGTAGCACAAGCGTGTGAC
>JAJFLO010000289.1 GCA_021772675.1 Verrucomicrobiota bacterium
TCACGTCATCTAGGTCCGATCCAAATGACGAAAAACATTGAAATATTGCAATATTCCTGCTGCTTTTCGCCATTCAGATCGCCCAAACCTGACATAAATCTGAGCGCGAAATTATCCAAGTTATTTATTTGTGAGCCCTAATCTGATTAATTCATACGGTTTTGTTACGAGAGTGCTTAGTTTGCTTCAGATCAAATACTTATGAAGGTTTCGAGGATGAAGAAACAGTGAACTATTTCGAATTCTCGGGTTCTTCATAAGTCATTTAGGTGGAGCAGAATATGTGTTCATAGTAGAAACCAGATGAATTAATCAGGTTAAACACTTTAGCCATGAATCAGTAGAGTAAATAAAAGCCTAAAACAATGCCAGTCATTTCATTTTGTTAATATTTTGTTGAGCCCACTCATTAATTTCCTTGATTCTTGTTTGGTGTTATCGTATTTTTTTCGATCATAACCCAAATCATTTTAATCAGCATACCAACGCCTAAAATACATTGAACAAACCCATGCAAATAGAAACAGGCTCAGATGTTTTGATTTCCGTGCGCAATGCCGGTCGTATTTACCGTATGGGGGAGGTAGATGTTCATGCACTTCGAAATGCATCAATCGATATCATTAAGGGAGAATTTTTAATTATAAATGGTCCGAGTGGTTCGGGTAAAAGCACTCTCCTGAACTTAATCGGTGGCATGGATCGACCGACATCCGGTTCTCTCGTTTTTGGAGGGGAGGATTTAGCAACATTCACAGACCGGCAGTTGACTCATTATCGTTTACAAGAAATCGGATTTGTTTTTCAGTTTTACAATTTGATTCCAACATTGACTGCCATTGAAAATGTGCAAGTAACAACCGAAATAGCCTCAGATCCAATCGATCCATGTGAAGCCCTCAAACATGTTGGATTAACAGATCGGGCAGACCATTTTTCTTCACAATTGTCAGGAGGCGAACAGCAGCGGGTCGCGATTGCCCGTGCATTGTCGTGCAATTCCCCGTTACTTCTTTGTGATGAACCTACAGGTGCTTTAGACCTTAACACTAGCCGCCAGATTTTGACCTTACTACAACAAGTTAACCGTGATCTTGGGAAAACTGTTTTATTGATTACCCACAATAATGCCATTTCCAGACTGGGGGATCGAGTGGCTTATATTCGCGATGGTACAATCCAATCTGTCGACGTAGATCATACTCGATGTGAAGCGGAATCTATATCATGGTGATGCGAACACTCATGCGAAAGGTTTGTCGTGATTTATGGGCACGTAAGGGCGCGATCGCCTCGCTGATTGCAATTGTTATGACCGGAGTTGGCAGTTTTACATCAATGACATCAGTCTTCCGTGATTTAGATTCAGCGCGAGCCGAATACTATGACGACCAGCGTTTGGCTGATTTTACTATTGATCTTAAGCGAGCACCGCAATGGATCGTAAAAGACCTAATGACCTCACCGAATGTTAAAGAATTACGTGGTCGGATTAGCCTGCCTGTGCGTTCGGAGCTGACAGATGTAGACCTGCCGATTTCAGGAGTTGCGATTTCCATGCCATCCGAACCACAGGATGTTATAAATGGTGTCGTTTTGCGTTCGGGGCATTGGTTTTCTAATGATAAAGAAATGATGGTTGATGAGAAATTTGCTGAAGCGCATAACTTAAAACCCGGAGATCGCATTAAGGTTTTGCTGCTTGATCGTGAACATGACTTATTGATAACTGGAATGGTATTGTCGCCAGAATTTGTTTATAAGCTGCCTCCTCAAGGTGGGCTAGCACCTGATCCGGCACGTTTTGCTGTGTATTATATGGGTGAAAATTTTCTGGGAGAGGCTGCTGACCTAAAAGATGCCTATAATCAAATCATTGGCATTGCCTATAATAATCAGCCTGACACTCTTAATGAAACATTAAACTATCTGGAAACCCAATTAGATGCCTACGGTGTAACAAATAAGATCCCATTACATGAACAAATATCCGTAAAGTTTTTGCGAGATGAATTGGCGGGCCTTAAAGTCTCTGCGACGGTAATGCCATTAATTTTTTTGGGTATATCAGCTTTAATTTTAAATGTAATGATGAAGCGCCTTACAACTCAGCAGCGCTCAATTGTTGGTACATTAAAGGCGTTTGGCTATTCCAATTCTACGATCACGCGGCACTATCTGAGTTATGGATTATTTGTTGGGGGTGTTGGGTGTTTGTTTGGTGTTGCCTTAGGGTGGTGGATGCAATATGGAATGCTGAGCATGTATAAACATTTTTATGCACTGCCAGTTATTACTCAGCATTTTTATTGGGATCTGCAGATGTTTGGCTGCATGATTAGTTTAGTTAGCGCTGCGATTGGAACGGTTAATGGTGTTCGCTACGCAGGTGGTCTCATGCCAGCAGAGGCGATGTCTCCCCCACCGCCGGAAAAAGGAGGTAAAGTATTGCCTGAATACATTGGCTTATTTTGGGACAATCTTACTTTTCGCCAGAAGATGGTTTTTCGTTCTATTTTTCGCAATCCGTTCAGAAGTTTCGTCAGTGTATTTTCTGCTGCCATAGCAACAGCGATTATTTTTTCAGCATTTAGCATAGTATCATCGCTCGATTATCTGATGCATTTTGAGTTTGAAAAAATCGCTCATGAGGATTTAACGCTTTCCTTGCGTGATCCAGTTGATATTTTTGCAAAATCGGAAATACGTCATTTGAATGGTATATCTGGCATTGAACCCCAACTAAGTATTATATGCGATCTTTCAAACGGCATACGAGAAAAGCGAATCGGTGTACTCGGATTGGTAGAAAATAATTATCTGTATACGCCTCTTGATAGTGAACAACAATCCGTTACTATTCCGAATAACGGACTAGTGTTATCCCGTAAACTCGCAGAAATTCTGAATGTGCATCCTGCTGAAACATTATTACTGAGACCGTTAATCGGAGAACGCCGGCAGGTAGAGGCGATGGTTACCGCTATTGTTGATACATTTTTAGGGTTATCTGCGTATGCAAATATCGGCTATCTCAGTAGATTGATCGGTGAAGAAAAGGTTACTTCTTCTTTTCTTGCAACATCTTATACGCATGATTTGCAAACAGATCTCTTGGAGCAAATAAAAGATAGACCAGAAATTGTTGGCATCAGTGAACGTTTACGTTCATTGATTCAATTAGAAGATACATTTGGGGAAAGTATGGGGGCCATCATTTCAATTATGGTGTTGTTAGCCGGTATTATTGCATTCGGCAGTGTATTAAATACGACACTGGTTTCAATTAGTGAACGGCAGCGTGAAATTGGTACACTAAGGGTGATTGGTTATAGTTTACCTAATGTTTCGGTAATTTTTTGCGGCGAAAGCCTATTACTTAATGGATTCGGTATTAGCATCGGATTGTATATGGGGATAGGGTTAGCACATTTGATATCAAACGCTTATAATACAGAATTTTATCGATTTCCTGCAATTATATTAACAAATGACCTTATATTAAGTGCGGTGATTATGTTAATTCTGGTGCTGTTATCTCAGGGCATCATTTATCGATTAATTTCAAAATTGAACTGGTTGGATGTGTTGAGTATAAAGGAATAAATGATGAAGCATAGCGGGGCACTATACCTGATAGTTCAAATTTCTCATCGAAAAAAAATTATGCACTTCCTCATAGTAGCCTGTCTGACAACGATATTAGGAAGTGGGTGCCGCCGTGAAATTGAAGTCGAGGTGAGTCAACCCTATCACGGATCAATTGAGGAGTCCTTTACCGAATCGGCAAAAACACGACTTGCAAACACTTATCCGATTACCATGCCCGTAACCGCACGGATTTCTCGTATTAATTTGGAACCGGGTGATGGGATTGTGACATCGCAGCAATTAGCCGAAATAGATTTGATTCCGTTTGAACAAAAAGTCATAGAGGACAAAGCGTCGATAGCTGCCCTTGCTGCTCAAATGGCGGTTACTGATGACAATAGCCTGGAGAACAGTGCTCTGGCGGAATTGAATTCGACGCTTAAAGCCATGGAGGAATTGGTAAAAGCTGCTGCGTTACAGGTTGAGGCTGAAGAAGCGCGTAACTCGCATGCCCAAAAAGATCTGGAACGTGCACTGAAGCTCGTTGAAACCCATGCCGTATCTGAAAAAGAAATTGACAATTCCCAACTACATGCTGATACATCATTAATAGAATTGCGTAAAGAACAATTTAACTACGCAGCGTCAAGCGCACTGCTTGCAGCGACCGCAGTAGGGCCACGTGCCGTTAAAGAATATATGGACCGTGAACAGCTTGAAAAACGTGTAACAGAACACCAGTTGGCAGAGGCACAGGCTCGTCTGAGTCGTGCTGAACATGAACTCAATCTTGCTTCTCTAAAATCTCCAATCAATGGTATTGTTCTTGAACGATATCAGCAAGGCGACAGCTTGCTGACGGCGGGCACACGATTACTACTTTTGGGGAATTTGGAAAAATTGGAGGTAATTGCAGATGTTCTAACTGAGGATGCAGTGCAATTAGATTTAGGTTCGTTGGTAGTTTTTAGGCGTGCTTCAAGTTTTCAAACCTTCACTGGCAAGGTAAAAAGAATTGAGCCCGCAGGTTTCACTAAGCTATCATCGTTAGGTATTGAACAGCAACGAGTGAATGTGATCATTTCACTAAATGAACATCCCGAAAAGCTCGGTGTTGGTTTTCGTCTTCAGGCACGATTTTTGACGGGAATTAAAAACAATGCACTGATTGTTGATCGTGGCAGCATCATGCAGCATACTGATCGTTCGTATTATGTCTGGAAAATCAAAAATAATATTTTGCTCAAACAAACCGTCAAACTCGGACTGAAAAGCGATCTAAAGTTGGAAGTCGTTGACGGTTTGACTAACCATGATCATATTGTAAAACATCCAACAACGATGATGGCTGAGGGGATGAGAGTAAGTGTACTAAAGAACTAATCCTAATGCTCACATTTCACTTAGGGCTCACAATTAAATAACTTGGATAATTTCGCGCTCAGATTTATGTCAGGTTTGGGCGATCTGAATGGCGAAAAGCAGCAGGAATATTGCAATATTTTAATGTTTTTCGTCATTTGGATTGGACAATAGATGACGTGAAGATAAGATGCGAAAAATCCAAGTTATTTATTTGTGAACCCTTAAGTTAATCCCGGTTATAAAAAGCAGATAACTGTGAGATTATTTCAGGAACCAGATGCCTAAGAACATCCAGAGAATATCCTCCCTCAAGAATAATGCCAAGCCGTCCGGGACAATATGTCTCAGTTATTGCTATTAATGTTGAGACTATACTCAGGTAATGTTTGTCTTCTACTCTCATTAATGCAAACGGATCGTCAACATGCGCATCAAAACCAGCGCTTATTAACATGAAATCCGGATTAAACACGGAGATGGCTTCAGTAATATTCGATTCCACTGTTTTTAACCAGGTATCGCCGTCCGTACCTACAGGTAACGGTAAATTCAGAGTATAACCTTTGCCGCCTCTTTCTCCTTTTTCGTCCTTATGGCCACTACCGGGATAGGTCTGTTTGGGGGACGAATGAATTGACATATAAAAAATTCTATTGTCTTCCAAAAAAATGTCACTTGTTCCATTTCCGTGGTGTACATCAAAATCAATTATGAAAATCTTGGCTTTGGGATACTCTTTTCTGATTTGTCGCTCAATTAGTCCAGCATGATTGAGAAAACAAAAGCCCTCTGCCTTTGCTATGCCAGCATGGTGCCCTGGAGGCCGCGTTAGAGCAAAACCTCCTTTTCTGGAGTTAAGATGGTTTCCTAAAGCGATTGCTAATCCACCTGCTGCAAGAATAGCGTCAAAGGTTTGTGGGCATATAGGATTATCTAATGACATGAAAAATTCCCGTCCTTGTAAACATTGGGTTTCCAATCTCGTCAAATAGTCCCGTGGATGCAATGATGTTAATTGACTGATCGATGCTGCGGGAGGGTAGTTGAAACAGATAAAGTCCTTATTGGCTAACGATAAACATCCTTCTATTATCGACTGAAGTCTTTGTGCGCATTCAGGATAACTAAAACCAGTATCGTGAAGCATACAGTCTGGATTAAAGAAAATTCGAAAAGGAAGTTCGTTTGGTGGGAATATTTTTTTAAAATTTTTCAGGTTGGTCATTTTTAGCCTGGATTATGCATAAAGTTTTGTGATGAGAGTTATTATACCGACAGCCATCAGGATTTCGACAGGTTTCTGTAAAATTGTTGCCTGAAATGAATAACGAATGTCGAAAAACCTACTGTTTGCAGTATAGATTGGGTGAAATTAATGAGTTGTGAATATTATACGCGCGCAGAAAAAGTGTTAGAAATCCGCCGTGATGGAAACTCCTTCGAACCCGTAGAACTTTATAACTCGTTGATATTATGTGATATAATGACTCGTAATAGAAAGTTTATGAATAATTCAGGTTAGTTGCTAAAGATAAATTATACTCAATTTGAATTTATTGAAAAATGATCAAATATGTTAGCTCGGTTTTCTCACAAACTTTTTGGTGAGAAAGCTTAGACTTTGAATTTAGGTGATATATGCTTTTGTAACAGAAGTATTGTGAGCCCTTAGCCTGCATTATGCATAAACTTTAGCAATGAGAGTCGAAAGATTGCTTAAGGTCAATGAATTATGGAATTTATCCGCGTACAGGAATAGTGTTGAAAATCCGCCGTGGTGGAAACTATTTCGAACCCGGATAATGGTGTAATTCATTGAGATTATGTGATATGTTGACTCGGAATAAAAAGTTTATGTTTAATGTAAGTTAGAAGAATCAACTGCAAAAACCGCATTCTCGGCCCATTTTCATCCAGGTTTTCGTCAAACATTGAAATATTCTTCTCCAATTTGGATAAAAACTACAAAGCGGTAAATGGAAATGAAAAAAATATTAAACCCGGATCATTGGAAGCAGTATGTGAAGCCAGGTGATCGCGTATTTATTGGATCGGGCGCGGGATGTCCGACCGCACTTATAAGGAGTCTATTGGGAAAGATTGATGAACTAAACGATCTTGAGTTTGTTCATATTCTTACATTGGGTGAGAACCCCTGGATCGATCCCCAATATAAAAATCGTTTCATCATTAATAATTTATTTCTTGGGGCAACAAGCAGAAAGGCTGTAAATGAAGGATATGCGGACTACACACCATGTTTTTTGTCCGAAATCCCCGGACTATTTAAAGAAGGTGTGTTGCCCCTGGATGTGGCTTTAGTCCAGGTGTCCCCTCCTGATGAACATGGGTATTGTTCCATGGGAGTTTCTGTTGATGTTGTGAGTTCCGCCTGTGAGTCAGCACGGCGTATTGTCGCCCAGATAAACTCAAATATGCCACGAACTTTGGGGCAAAGTTTTATTCATATTGACAAACTGGATGCCATCTTTGAATTTGATGAACTTTTGCCTGAACATAATCCTGTTGAACTTGATCAGGTCACACTGCGTATCGGTAAATATGTTTCAATGCTTATCGAAGATGAGTCGACTCTCCAAATGGGAATTGGTAAGATTCCTGATGCGGTTCTCCATTATTTGAAGAATCATAGTGATCTTGGGATTCATACTGAAATGTTCAGTGATGGTATCCTGGACTTATGTGAACGTGGGAATATTACAAATGCTTGCAAAGGAATACATAAAAATAAAACCATTACATCATTTTGCCTTGGCACAAAAAAACTATACGATTATGTAGATAATAATCCTCACATAGAATTTCATCCAAGCGAGTACGTTAATTCGCCCACTACCATCGCGAAGAATCACAAAATGGTTGCCATCAATAGTGCGATTGAAATTGATTTGACAGGACAAGTCGTCTCGGACTCACTCGGATATCAATTCTACAGTGGGATCGGCGGACAAGTCGATTTTATACGTGGGGCATCTATGTGTCCAGAAGGAAAACCTATTATTGCAATATCTTCGACAGCTAAAAATGACACGATTTCAAAAATAGTATTATCTATTACCTCAGGCTCAGGTGTGGTTACATCTCGGGGAGATGTTCACTATGTTGTTACAGAATATGGCATCGCGACACTTCGTGGCCGAAGTATTCGTGAACGGGCGTTGGAACTAATTCAGGTGGCTCATCCAAAATTTAGAGATAGCCTTCTGGAAAAAGTTCGAGATCAGTTCTGGGTACCGTCCTATCAGAAGCACAAACCTGATTTAGTACCTGAATTTGGCGATGTAGATGAAATTAAGATAAAATTCAAAGATGATAAAAATTACTTTCTTCGCCCTTTGCGACCATCAGATCAGCGACGTCTTCAAGAATTTTTCTACTCCCATGAAATTGATTCCATTTATCAGCGTTACCGAAGTAATCTGACAACCATGTCTCAAAACAGGGCTTATAAACTTGTCAATATTGATCAAACAAATGATCTCGGATTGGTTGTTATTAAGAGGGCAGGGCCCCGTGAGGTGATTCACGCTGTTGGTCGTTTTTTTATAAATAATGATGGAAAAAGTGCAGAAACGGCATTTATTGTCAGTGAGGAAAAGCAAGGTTTGGGCATGGCATCAAAATTGATGGAACACGTCGTCGATATTGCCCGAAAACGAAATATTAAACAGCTAATGGGATATGTCAGGAACGATAATCCGCGCATGTGGCATATATTGGAAAAACATGGATTTCAAAAGTTTCCCAACGAAGATGTCTCAGAACGTCTGTATAAACTAACACTAAATGAAAGTAATAAATGATGTCTGAATTTGAAAATGTGACAGTGGTAAAAGCTGCAAACGTATATTTTGATGGCGGGGTTATCAGCAGAACAATTCGCTTTACTGATGGAAGCGAAAAAACGTTGGGATTTATGCAGCCCGGTGACTATGAGTTTAACACCGCTGATAAGGAAAATATGAAAATTATGTCAGGAAACCTTGAGGTTTTATTGCCAAACACGTCTGACTGGATAAATGTCACCGGAGGAGAATCGTTTGATATTGCTGCCAATTCGAGCTTTAAGTTAAAAGTAATACGTGCGACGGATTATTGTTATTCATTCATAAAGTAGAGTTTTAATATGCCGCATACTCAATTAAACCTAAATGAAGCCGCCGATTATCTTCATTTAAGTCCAGATAAAGTCGAGGCCTTAATTCGTAGCGAAAATTTTTCCATTCGCTACGTAAGAAAGAAGCCAATGTTCTCCAAACGGGAATTACACGATTGGATGAGCAAAAAACTATTAGGAATAGTAGATGATTCAGTTGACAAATTTCATGAGAATGTCAGTACCACCGGTGATGAGTCTTCAGAACCGGAAAACTTATTTCTGAGTCAGTTTCTTGAACCATCTGTTATCTGCCCAGAGTTATCCGCAAAAACCAAAAACAGTGCTCTAAGAGGGCTCGTTGATATCGCCATTCAAAGCAATTTGGTAACCGACGAAACTGAATTATTGGAATTGATTATGGAGAGAGAGGCACTTTGTTCAACAGGTCTTGCCAATGGAGTTGCGATGCCGCATAGTCGAATTCATGCAAATTATTTGATTCTTGATTCCTTTTTAGCGATTGCACATGTTCCCGGCGGTATACCCTTTGGATCATTAGACGGAAAATTAACCGACTTATTTTTTATGCCGTGTGCGAGTAACGATCGTATACATTTGCATATGATAGCCCGCATCGCACTTCTTCTTAATAAAACGGACCTTGCTGATAAATTACGACAATGTGTTTCGGCGGAGGAGATGATTGATACCATCAGAGCTATTGAAAGTGAATTCGTGAGTAGTGGCAATAAGAATGAACGTCAATGAGTTTTTTGCAGGAGGAAAGGAATATAGGCTGACCATCTTCCGGGTTTGAAATTCAAGCGTTCGATGGTTAAAAATAAAGAATGTTAAACCCAATTCAGGGGCGTTTTGACCTTAGAATCGTTGAACCGTGAACGGTTGCTCCATATATTCTTTCAGGGTCATCATTTCTTTCTATCGGTATTATCTTGTAAATAAGTGATAGTGAGTAATGTTTAACGCTTAATTATTTTAATTTGTAAATCGAAAGACAAACAGCAAAAAGAAGATACGGAGAAATATAAGTGGCAGAAGAAGCAATAAAAGCCGAAGGAGTTGTAAAAAAATTCTTATCAAATGGATTATATACGGTTGAACTTGAAGGCGGGCATGTCATTCAGGCACATGTAAAAGGTAAAATGAGAATGCACAACATTCGCGTTATGGTTGGTGATACTGTCACCATCGAAATGTCCCCCTATGATCTAACCAAAGGTCGTATAACATTTCGCAAGCGCTGACTCAGGTATATGCACAATAATTCATGCCCTTGTGTTGTTTATATCGAGAGCGTTCTTACAATGAATTTAGTCAGGAGAAATTCCAAATAATAAATCCCATCCTCACGACTCGTCAAATTTATCCAAACTTAGTAATACCAGTGTACAGGCATTAACTACGGTTATTCCGTTGGATTCCAAGATCATTTGGTGAGAGGCTGATTCACTTCTTGGATTAAATATGACCCGTCTGGGATTTAGGGTTATTACGTGCGCGATAACGCTGGTAAATCGCGACGAATTCAAGTACACCGTTACCGTATCGATTGGTTCGTCTATTTCTAACAACGACGTATACCCTTTTGCTCCCTGAATCATTCTACCATCTATTGAAACAGGAAAAACCGTATGCCCATTTTTGACTAATTCCTTTTGAGCTTTATTTGAATATCGATCTTCTTTTTGGCTTGCTCCAAGAATAGCTACATTCATCCTAATTTTCCTGTCTGACGATACGGACACATACCAAATCTCCGACGGCATTTCTGGCGTACAAATATTTTTCGGTTAAGGCAGGTGGTGTCCAACATTTGAAATCCAAAATTTTCTTACGTACAATTTCCTGATATTTATCTTCGTTTGCAGCGGCAATAACCAGAATTCCCTGATCCGTTAATATGATTAATTTTTTGTCAACTAACAAAAGGCTACCAAATCCAATATCGTCATTTTTCCAGCGAACGTCACCCGTTTTTGCATTAATACATTTCAGCCGGGCACGGCGGCTGGCACTGCCATCAATCCCATATAAAAAGCCGTTTTCATAAATGCTATTCAAAAGATTATTATGCATGTTTTTGTTTGACCACACTAATTTTGGTTTATCATTGCCAATGGCTAAACTGTATAATATACACTCTTTCAGACCTCCTGCGGAAACGAAAAGACTGTCATCAAAATACGCGGGCATCGATGGATGAACGTTGTATTTCGTTTTCCAGGGAATATGCCAATATTCAGATCCGTCGAGAGGATTGATATTAAGAAGCATTTCTCCGACAAAAAACACAAACGAATCGAGTCCTTTCCAGTTTATTTTTAGAGGTGTCGCATAACATTTATCATCATCTCCAGATTCAGATTTCCACACCAAATTTCCGGTGTTTTTATTAAAGACTGCTCCTCGTTGACCAACATTTAGGATTAGAAGATCGTCATATATAACGGGTGAACATGAAAAGCCGAATTTAGGTGGATGAACCTGGTGTTTACTCAAATGATCAGACCATATTACAGCGCCATTTTTTGGATTAAAACAGAATAATTGCCCTTCCTTTCCAAGCACATAAAGTTTATTTTCATTGAAAGTAGGTGTTGTATTGGGTCCCCCTTCATATTGAATGGGATTTAATTTACATGGATAACTATATGTCCAGATAATTTTTCCGTTTTCGGCATTCAGGCAAAAAACAGTATCATAATCATTTCTGTTTCCGATCGTGTAAACACGACCATCAACAACAGAAATTGACGAAAAACCAGTCCCGACATTTGTTTTCCACGATTGTTTAATGTCAATGTTTTTTAATGTCGTACCCGTTAGTGTTCCGTTGGAATTTGGGCCCATGAAATTGGGCCAGTCGTTTCCCAAATTTGATGAATGAAGCTCACTTCCCACTAAGACAACTAGTAAAAGACTATTCAAAAAATATTTACTCATAAGATTTTTCCTCTAAACGGTTTAAAATAACTCTAACCTGATTAATTCATGCAATTTCGTCACGAGAGTGCTTAGGGATGAGTCAAAAATAACTTAACATTTTTAGGTATAACTATACCATTTATAGTTTTACGATTTTCCGTCACAAAATGCCTCGTATTAGTAGCCATTAGTACTGTGGTTTTGTTCGGTCAAATCGTTAAAATCTAAAGCCATCCTTTCACCTCAAAATGCCAATTTATTTTTAACTCATCCCTTAGTTTACCTTAGATCAATGATTTATGGAGATTTGGAGGATGCAGAAATAGTATACTATACCGAAAGCCATCAGGTTTTCGACAGGTTTCTGTAAAATCACAGCCTAAGTTGACAAACGAATGTCGAAAAACTTACTGCTTGCAGTATATTTCGAATTCTCCAGCTCTTCATAAGTCTTTTATATGAAGCAAAATATGAGCTCATAGTAGAAATCGCGTGAATTAATCAGGAAAAATTTCTGTTAATTCGATCTATTCAATAGGTTGATAAAGTGGGCGCCAGGTTCCATTATAATTTTCGTCTTCAGTAGCAATGCTCATAATCGCATCTAAAATAGTTGCAGGAGCAGCGGCTAAACTTTCTACTTTGAATCCATCAATTATCCACGATGCTTTTTCTGATGGTATCCTCAATATAGGCGTATCAGAATTTGTTATGGAAACCATTGCCGCTTTGTATATGATTGACCTAAAAGGCCCGTTGTCCCCATTATCCTCTGTCGCAACTGCCCAAATTATATCGTTTGAATCAGCGTACAAATCAGAAATATCTCTCTTTTTGGGGGTGTTAATCCAATTCCCGGGGGGGAAAACGGTTATTTGTATTTGGTCATACTTTTTCCAGGTTAATTTTTTGTTAGCGTAGTCCAGTACACCGATGTTAATATAACCGTATTCATGCGCTTTGGAACCACCGCGTTCACCAAGCAGTACCAATAATTCTGATTTGTGTTGAATGCATGTTATCCCCTCAAAATTATTTCGCGTAGCATTGTCATTGATGTCTGCAGTTTTAGGCAGTTGATAGACATGCAAGACCTCAACCGATGTGTCATGAATCCTGATATGAAATATTCGTCCATATTTACCGTCCCAATATCCACTTTCCGCCATAAGATATTCGGATGCTTTATCTGGAATTGAACAAATAGATTCTAAATCGCTTGCCCGACCATCTTTGTGCTTCCATGAAGTCATCGTGACAGGACGATATGAGAAACCTCCGTTCTTAGATATATTGAGCATTCCGACTCGATGTCCTGTTTGATGAAACTTTGCGTCATGAACGACAATATATGAATTGTCGTTATATTTAGCCATCCCGCTATAACCCAATGACGGACTTTCTGCCATGCAAATCATAGACTTTGCCACTATTGCTACAGCAAACACACAAATTTTCCTGGTGGCTGACATTGGATTCTTTTGATTTGGCTTTGCGATTAGCAAATTATGGATTGGAGAATAAGAAAATGTAAAGACCTAATAACTGAGCCACTTGCAAAAGTATCTTTGACCGCACATCATTCTATTTTAGATGCACAGGTGATTTTGAATTGTTGTGTGCGATGTATGCGCATCGTACCCACTCATCAAAATTGACTGTGGGCCAAAAGAGATTGATGCCCAATGGGTTGCGACGGATAATCGACACCCTTATCGAGAATGCAGTTAGTATAGACCTCAAGGTATGCACATAACAGATTTCTCGATAAATCTGTCGATCATGCGTTTGCAATGCGGTTCAAATAGACTTTTGCAAGTGGCTCAACTAATTCAAATATACAGCAAGCAGTCGTTTTTTCGACATTTGTTATTCATTTCAGGCAACAATTTTACAGAAACCTGTCGAAAACCTGATGGCTGTCGGTATAGATTATGAATTCAATAGTTGAATATTCACTCAAGTTTTGCAGTTCATTTTGAGCAATAATTTCTCATAATTTGGACTTGAAATTGTGATGTAATATGCTATGCTTCAATATGTTAAGATATATTTACAATTCCAACATATTAGGGGGCTGCATATGATCAAGAATCTG
>JAJFLO010000290.1 GCA_021772675.1 Verrucomicrobiota bacterium
TTGGTCGTAAACTAAACATAACCGCCTGCTCATTTATTTTCATATTCACTTTTTTGAATGTCCGTAAATAATTTTCTAAATACGAACTTTACAACCATAGAAACTCCATGGCGTTCTGTCTGTCCGATCTACTGAGTTTTGATTATCAGTATCAATTTCGAAAATTAGTGCCTGGCTGGATTCATCGGCAGGACCTGGGACGATCTGCGTTGCCCAATTGGCAACAACTATATTCAAATCTGAATCCTCCCATATCGCGGGTGCAGCCCCTTTAAGAAATGAGGGCGGATCATTGACGGGATGAATAGTGATATCAAGGTTCTTTGAAATTGACGCCGTCAGATTATTGGCTAGTTCAGTTGATATTGCTGCCACAGATATTGTGAAGTTCTGATTATTATTTAACGGCGGTGTCAATGCGAGATTAGTAAGATCGTTAGGCTCAAGCGACCAATTTCCACCCCCAGTATTCGTTCCTTTCGAAAGTAGCCCCTTCACTCCTGATAAGTTTATAGATAATGTTTCTGATCCATCTGTATCTATTAATTGAGGAACAATATCTAGTGGAATTAATGTATCTTCGTCGCCTGATGCATCTCTAACCGTTAATACAGGGACATCGACAGTAAGATCACTATCGTCGTCGATAATTGTAGCTACACCCTGATCATCAGCAATAATAACGGTTAATGGAAGGGGATAATAAAAAGTCATTGAATTACCCGAATCAAAATCATCAGCAATAGCAATTAGCACATTTTGAGGATTTGATAAATTAATAAAAAATGTTTCATCATTTTCATCTATCGAATCACCTATAATAGGAATTGAGATTGTTCTGGCAGTCTCCCCAGAATAGATTTCCAATGGAGATAACGGATTAGATGACGACAGGTAGTCAAGATCTTTTAGAGCTGAATCATTTACAACCTCGTAATCTACTATTACATGTGTGCTATTCGCTGGAGAAAGAGATACTGTAAATACTGCATTCCGTATACCCGAATCACTTTCTGCTACTGTTACATCGTTAATTGATATTACCGAAAAATCATCATCTGAGATAGTTACCTGGTGGGTTACAGAAACACCATAAATCGCCGGTCCTTGAATATTTTCTAAACCAAAATCAATGGTTTCGTTCCCCTCAATCAAATCATCATCAATAATGGAAAAACCAAAAAGATGGATCGTCGAGCTAGATAACCCAGCAGCAAAAGTAATAGTTACAGGACTAAATGTGCCGTTGCCAAAATCAGCCCCTGCAGTCGCATTACCAGTCCCTAGATCAATAACATCAAGCGTCACATCATCTGGTAAAACTGTTCCTGGTGGAATATTTATACTTACCTTCACATCATGTACTGATGAATCTGATTCGCTATTTGTGAGGCTCAATGTGTGCAAAAATTCGACAAATACGATCGGCTTAAATTCTGTGGCACCAATATCAATGTTACGAGTAGAATCGTTATCCCCATCTTGTATACGATCGAATCCAACCCCTCGTTGATCGTAATATGGGGGCCCGATGAACGGTGGATTCACTATCACCATTTGATCACCAGAATCAATGGCGGAACTACCTAATTCAAGAGAATGAGTTAGGGTGGGACCACCATTATCCTGGAGTACACTAAGTAAAGGATTTACTACAAGATTGCCAGTATCGCCAACGATATCACCAATTACGTTATTGATAAAATCAGTATTTCCCGGTTCAATCAATCCGATCAGGTTATGTCCCAATGAAATGAAGTCACCGGAAATATCATAATCATCACTTAAAAATGTCGAAAAATTACCGGCTATAATGGTATTTTTAACCATGACATCACTTGTCGACCGTATTCCCGGGCCGGTTGCAGCGGTGTTATCGGTGATGGTACAATTTGTCAGTGCCAGCGACGTCCCTCCCCTATTGTCGATACCTCCACCTGAACCGCCAGCCATATTGCCCGATACCGTACAATTCGTCAATGTCATTGAGATATTGCTGTTGACGATGCCACCTCCCTGAGAACCACAGGTATTATTTACAATTGAACTGGCGATTATATCCACATGTCCCCCGGAAGAATTCGCCAAGCTGCCACCATTTCGGGTCGCATCATTGTGATCCAGCGTAGAATATAAAAGTTTTAACTGTCCCAAATTACAAATACCACCACCACTTCCGAAGGTTGAATTCCCTGAGATGAGACAATGACTTATCTGTAAATTTCCCGCATTATAAATGCCCCCGCCGCCAATTACATTAACACTGCCGTTTTGAATAGTAAGACCAGACATCGTTACAGAAACCCCGGCAAAAATCTGAAACACCCGGTCAATGGCCCGGGCATCAATCACTGTTTTATTGACCCCATCTCCAAGGATGTCCAACGCATCGGTAATATCCAGGTCACCCCCGGCAGCCTGATCTTCACCAGAACTGCCAATACTTAACAAAATGGTTCCTGACGGTAACACAATCGCATTCCGTCCAGCCAATTTATTGGCTTCCATTATGGCGGCTCGCAGGGTGCAATCGTCATTAGCGTCTGCACATATACCATCTCCGGGAATGGCATCAACCGTATCGTTGGTACTATTAATAACAAGTTCTCTAATATCAATTATAGCTGTATCGATTATATCAAGCTCGTCGGACACATGATAGGGATCAGGTAAGGTGTTATCCTCGTATTCTGCAGAGATCACATCTCCGAACGCAGTTTGAAGACGGTTACCATTCGATTCCTCATCGACAACGAAGTACACCAGGCCCTCAAAAATTCCGCTGTTCACACCGATTTCAACCACATCAAGATCAATGCCACCAGCATCAGAAGCAGACCAGACATCGAGGTCGAAACGATCCGGTATTTTAGGATTGAGATTCATATCCGGATCAATAACGCGTACCAAAGCAGGGCCACTTAAACCGTAACGTGGCTATTCCCAGTGAATGGTTCCCATATTCCATTGAATTTCTGCCGAATTGCCCACCGTTTCGGTGGCAGATGCTTGAAAAGACACACTGATTCCATCAATATTTTTTGCTTCAATAAACCCATTTTTCGGCCCGCCTGAGACAACGGGTTTTGTAACAGGACGTAGATCAATACCACTACCATTACCCGTTGTGGAATCACCATCGGCATCATGTAAGAACCCTGTAAGCGTTATTTCCCCTGAAAAAACTCCGGTGTTTGCTCCAGTTTCGACCAGTGTATAATAATCCAGTCCATGACCCCGCGTCGCAATGCATACCCGATTGTCATCTGACGATCCGATCGTGTCGTATTGACTTGCATTTGTGTTATGATTCGGAGCTGTTATATTTATTTCGACTTTATCTGTCCACGAATAAATATCCTGGTTAAAATGTATTGATGCCGTTGGGGATGGCACATTCGGTGTGCCGTTAATGGTTGCCTCAGCATTAATATGAAGTTCATCAAGAGTTGTGTAAGGATCGGGCAATGTATGATCATCGTAACTCGCGATAATGGTATCACCCGGTGTCACGCGAAGCTGATGTCCCGATGAGAAAAATGAGGTCGAGAAAAAAACCGTCCCCTCAAATATGCCCGTTGTTTCATTTGTTTCTGTAACGGTCAATTGCATTCCGGCTTTATCAGTGTCTGACCAGACATCGATATCGAAATTGTCCACAACTTCCGGAGTTAAATTCATATCTGGATCAATTACTCTGACGACACCGGTCCCGATGCCGGAATACGATGATTCCAGCCATTGAACCTCACCAGTATTCCAGCGAATAAACGCTGTTTCTACAGCTGTTTTCCCTGAAAAATACTCAAATGACACTGTTATCTTATCATCATCATCTGCCGTGATAAAACCATCAGTCGGCCCGCCACCGGATAGCGGCTGCGTTTTCGGGTTTGTATCAAAGCCAAAATCATCTCCCGTAATTGGATCACCATCCGCATCATGAAGAAATCCGGTCAGGATAACCTCCCCGGTAAATATGCCGCTATCCCTACCGGTTTCAACAAGTAGATAATTATCCAGAGTAGCGCCGCGTGTTTCAATGCGAATCGGATTAGACACGGTATCTCCAATGGTATCAACCAAACCTGAATTAAAATTAAAATCCGGTGCAACAATGGTAATATATACCTTATCCGTCCATGAATAAATCGCCTGATCGAGTTCGACAGCAGCACCACTGGAAGTGGATATCGTCCAGTTAATATTTTCATGATCGCTTCCAACAAAGTCAGCGACTGCCGGTCCCCAATCGGTATATTCCAATGCAATTTCTTCGCCGCGATCTAATAGATTTCCTTTTAGTTTCTCCGGGATTTCAATAACTGCCTGAAAAATTCCCGTGCTGACTCCTGTCTCGCGAAATGCTGAAGGTTCCGGGTCAAACGCAGCAGATTCGCCACCCAGGGTACCAAGCGTCACTCTTGGGGCATTGGAATTCCATTCAATAAGATCAAGGGAGTATGTCTCAGCACTATCATTATCTAAATCAAGATCCGGCTCAATTAATGTGAGGATCAAATCTCCGCCAATGATATATACAGATTTGTCAGTTTGTAAAACTCCATCATACAGATCGAAAACCGCACCATCTGTGGCTAATTCAGGGTTTCCTGATACTGCTACCGGATCAATGTACTCCACGACAATTGAATCACCTCGCAGTATCGAATAACTGCCATTTTTCGGTTCGGCATCAAAGCGTCCCAACACCCCCGTGGAGCCAGCCAGCAATGTGTATCCGTCATTAGGAGTTTCAGGGCCTAAGGTATTTGCGGGTCCATCCGTATAGCGAATAACAAAATCCAATTCGAAGATTCCGGCATTCGGTTCTATTTCTTGTATAGGACCGAGATCTCGAGTGACGCCTGAAATTATAGTCGGACCATTGGTAATAACCCCTGAATTCGTAGAAACACCACCGGCGGTTGCTAAGATTAGAGTTTCAGTTCCCCTTTGTACCATGATTTTAACCGGTCCATGGTCACCAATCGCAATCGTGTCTATGCCTTCAGCGTTGACGTCAAAATCAGGATCGTTAATACGAATATGGATTGTTAGATCACCTGCTGCAATCACTTCGTTTACATCGACATTACTATCTGCGTCGGCGATGACAGCAGTATGATGCACTGGAAAAATAGAATCCCCATTCGGGTCGCCAGTATCAGATTCAGGTTCTCCGGGGAAAAAATCGGCTACCGAACCAAATGGTACGGGATAAACGCTTCGGTCAAGGGAAATGAAGCCGGTATGGGAACTGGAGCCGGTATGGTCGATAATAGCAGTACCGACAATATCGAGCTCGTCGGCAACATGATAGGGATGAGGTAACGTGTTATCCTCGTATTCAGCAGTGACCACATCTCCGAAAGCAATACGGAGTCCACTGCCACTGGATTCCTCATCGGCCGAGAAGTACACTATCCCCTCAAAAACCCCGCTGTCCACATCGGTTTCAAATAGGGTAAGATCAATACCACCAGCATCAGAAGCAGACCAGACATCGACGTCGAAGCGATCCGGTAATTTAGGATTGAGATTCATATCTGGATCAGTAACGCGTACCAAAGCCGGGTCACTTAATCCATAATGTGACTTCTCCCAATAGATGTTTCCTATATTCCATCGAATCTCCGCTGATTTGACGATTGTTTCTGCCGAAGATGTTTGAAATGTAACACTGATTCCATCGATATTCTTAGATTCAATAAAGCCATTTCCCGGCCCCCCAGCGACAGCCGGATCGGTAATAGGAAAAAGATCATTGCCGTTATTATCTCCTGTAGTCTTCTTACCATCGGCATCATGGTGAAATCCTGTGAGAATTACCTCACCGAAAAATATACCGGTATCCGGTCCGGTTTCGACGAACGTATAATGGTCAAGCTCATGCCCCCGTGTTACAATGCGAACCCGATTGGCATCTGACGATCCGATTCTGTCATATTGATTTGCATTTATGTTATGATTCGAAGCAGTAATCTCTATTTCGACTTTATCTGTCCACGAATAAATATCCTGGTTAAAATGTATTGATGTAGTTGGGGATGGCACATTCGGTGTGCCGTTAATGGTTGCCACAGCATTAATATGAAGTTCATCAAGAGTTGTGTAAGGATCAGGCAACGTATGATCATCGTAACTCGCGGTAATGATATCACTCGGTGTCACGCGAAGCCGATGTCCCGATGAGAAAAATGAGGTTGAGAAAAAAACCGTCCCCTCAAATATGCCCGTTGCTTCTTTTTTTTCTGTAACGGTCAATTGAATACCGGCTTTATCAGTGTCCGACCAGACATCGATATCAAAATTATCCACCGATTCAGGATCTAAATTCATATCCGGATCAATTACTGTTACAATAGCTGTTCCACTGCTAGGATACAATGATTCAAGCCAATGAACTTCACTGATATTCCAGCGAATAAACGCTGTTTCTACAGCTGTTTTCCCTGAAGAAGACTCAAATGACACTGTTATATTATCATCATCATCTGCCTCGATAAAACCATCAGTCGGCCCGCCCCCGTTTAGAGGCTGTGTTTTCGGGGTAGTATCAAAACCATTTGCATCACCAGTACCTGCATTTCCATCGACATCAAACGGGAACCCTGTTAACACAACTTCACCAGTAAATATCCCGGTATCCGGTCCGGTTTCGACCAATGTATAATAATCCAGTTCATGTCCCCGTGTGGTAATGCGTACCCGATTGGCATCTAAGGAGCCGATTTTATCGTATTCACTGGCATTCAAATTATGATTTGGAGCAATTATTTCGATTTTAACCTTGTCCGTCCAAGTATAAATATCGCGATCAAAATGAATTGACGCTGTCGGGGAAGAAACAGCGGTCGACGAGTCAATAACAGCCTCCACATTTGCAGGAGGCTTGTCTACTGTTGTATCAAATGTCAGTGTCACAGTTTGCGGGTTGCCGGGCTTATTATATTGACTCAAGTTTTGCAGTTCATTTTGAGCAATAATTTCTCATAATTTGGACTTGAAATTGTGATGTAATATGCTATGCTTCAATATGTTAAGATATATTTACAATTCCAACATATTAGGGGGCTGCATATGATCAAGAATCTG
>JAJFLO010000030.1 GCA_021772675.1 Verrucomicrobiota bacterium
CAATATTAAATTTATACGCATTTTTGATTAGTGAAGATAATAGATGGGATAAGTTGTGGGAAACTCAGACACCATGGATGTAAGGTATTATTTCAAAATGTACACGATGTTGAATAAACCTCATTTCTGTACGCACCCGGACATTTCCTTGGATTTACAAAGTAAGCTATTGCGAGTTCTTTAGGAGAATCAATACGAACGAGTTGGTGAAGTAAAAACACGAAATGTCGATGTGAGTATTATAGCAGCCACAAACAAAGATCTTAAAGATGACATAACGGCAGGACGATTTCGCCAGGATCTCTATTATCGGTTGAATGTTTTTCTTCTTGAAGTGCCGCCGCTAAAATCGGGTATTGAAGACATCCATCTTTTGACTTCTCATTTTGTAAAATTATTTGCGAAGAAAGTGAACTGTCAGGGGGCTCACTATACACAGGCAGATATCGTAGAGCTCCAGAATTATGATTGGCCGGGTAATGTACGGGAACTCCAAAACGTCATTGAGTGCGCTATAATTGTATCTGAATGCGGCAGTCTTCAATTTAACCTATATTCCCAATTCAAATGAAAACAACGGTAGAGAAACTCTATTTATGAACGCTAATGCCAGCGCATTACAAGCAATTCGATCTGAACCACAAATGACTCAACTTATTAAGGAAAACACGCAGGCTGCTTTAGACGCATGCAATTGGAAAATTTATGGAACAGGGGGAGTTGCCGAGCTCTTGGAGTTGAAACCAACAACATTAGTTTCCCGCATAAATAAAATGGGGCTGAAAAAGAGTAATTAGGTTTCAAATGTTATTTTTTTCGGTGACCTAGATGTTCACTTCCGAATATCATCGTTTTTCGGCTATAATATTTAGAAACAAACACTATTACCTTACCAATTTTACGGGACGCTATTTTTATTTGCTGCATTCATTGTCGATCAATATTTCAGCCACTTCCTGTGCTCTTACAGCGCTTTCCATTTTTCCTGAAACCTGTACTGTCACAATCGCCCCTTCAATGAGAAGACTGAGGCGTTCTGCCAATTCATCCGGGTCGTTGGCATTTGCTTCTTTAGCAAGTCCTGCGATATAATCAGTTAATGATTGTTTATACTTACGGCAAACATTCAGTATGGGGTTCGACCGACCTCCAAACTCTACTATAGCATTGATAAAAAAACATCCGTAGAATTTCTTACCTATAAACCATTCTTCGATAACACCAAAAATTGCAAGCATGCGATCACGAGGAGAACCACCTGCGCTTTCTACTGAACTGACAAAAAATGACCGAAAATGCTCTTCATGGTGACGGAGAACAGCGATAATCAATTCGTCCTTTGAACGGAAATGGTTATAGAGCGTTTTCTTCGCGACTCTTGCTTCCAGCAAGATTCGATCAATTCCTGTTGTGTGAATTCCGTACTGGCTGAATAACCGCAATGAGGTTTCAATCAGTATATCTCGTTTTGATTTTCTTGGCATCGTTCGGTTACTCTCTTAATACATTCAAGACAAAAATGAAGATTGTTATACAAATGTTAGCAGCTTTATCCTTATTCAATATTAATCACACCATAATCTTTATGCAATAAATATATTTTTTAAAAACTACTTGAAAAGAACACAGGTCTGTATAATTATATGCTTACAAAAGACAGATCTGTATATTATTATGTGTGACATGAAAAGTAAAGGAATCATTTATGATTTGAATTAGTTTGAGTGATTGTCATGCGTGTAAATGCAAGGCTATGATCGAGCCAAACTGCAAAAACAATACTCATGAGCATGCGAAATAGTACTGGAGGGTTTATGGATGCATAAACTGCATTCGGTGGAAATTGCTTTTTCAACAGCGACTTTCTAGCCCGCGCTACGTGGCCTGGATTAATACAATACAAAACGATTGACCTGATAGACATTTTGTGAACAATTGATGAAGCAGATATAAAAATTAGATTGAATGAGGAGTGTGGTTGAAAAATTTAATTCGAGAAATAAAAGCATGCTCAATTTGCAAAGAGCATCTTCCCTATCCTCCAAAGCCTGTTTGTTCTTTCTCCGAAGCGTCCAAAATTCTTATAGTTGGTCAGGCCCCAGGAATTCGTGTTCATAATTCTGGCATTCCGTGGGACGATCCTAGCGGCCATCGACTGCGTAAATGGTTAGGTGTTGCGAAAGGAGATTTTTATAACACCAGGAATTTTGCTATTGTCCCAATGGGATTCTGTTATCCGGGAAAAGGAAAATCTGGCGACTTGCCTCCCCGCCCGGAGTGTGCCGCAAAATGGATGCAACCAATTCTCTTACAACTTCAAAACAGACATTTAACTATTCTTATCGGGCAATACGCACATAAATACTTTCTGGGAGAAAGGAGAAAAGAGACATTGACGCAAACGGTTAAAAATTGGGAAGACTATGCGCCCGATTATATGGTTCTCCCGCATCCGTCTCCAAGAAATAACATATGGTTACGGAAGAATCCCTGGTTTGAGCAGGAGATGATAGGGGGTCTTCAGCAGGAGGTATCAAGGATTCTTATATAACCAAAGGTGTGATCAACCCGCATTTCTCACAAAGCATCTACCATGAGAAAAGCGGGTTAAGTACCATCTTTTTAGGATATAATAACTGATTAATATAGGAGAGGTTCATGGCGGAAATATCGACGATTGAAATAATTATGTATGGAGCAGATTGGTGTCCAGATTGTCAACGAGCCAAAAAGATTCTGGAAGAATATCAAATTGCCTTTACCTACATCAATGTAGAAATCGACAAAAAATCCACCCAATTAGTTGAAAGAATCAATAAGGGTAAGCGAATTATTCCCACATTTAGCATTGGAGGGGACCATTATACGAATCCTGATAATAACGTTTTGGCGCGCCTGTTGGGGATTAATGAGAATGGGCGTGTTGTTATGTATAGTGCAGACTGGTGCCCGGATTGTCGACGAGCAAAATCCTTTCTGAATGACAATGGAATTAATTATTTAACAATTGACGTCGAGAAGTACGAATGGGCAACAAAGGCGGTAGAATCCATCAATAATGGAAAACGAATTATTCCAACGTTACTGATCAACCATACAGCTTATACGAATCCTGATAACAAGAAATTAATCGAGGTGTTGAAAATTGGTCAGGAACGTTCGGATAAGATTTATGATACCATTATTATCGGAGGTGGCGCAACAGGGCTAACGACCTCTATTTATGCCCAAAGAGACCGTTTTTTATCGGTGATTTTGGAAAAGAAGAATATCGGTGGCAACACGTTTCTCACTGAGAAAATCGAAAATTATCCGGGGTTTAACTCGATTTCTGGTCCGGAATTAATGGAGCGAATGGAAACTCAGGCTAAGACCTACGGTGCCGAAATAAAAACCGGAGTGGAAGTCACTAGCATTCGTCAAAATAGTCGAGGATTTGACGTAGAAACAACCTTGGGGAATTTTTTCGGACGATCGGTTGTTGTTGCTGTTGGCAGCACCTACCGAAAGCTCAACATACCAGGCGAAGACGCACTTATTGGATCTGGCGTCCACTTCTGCGCTACCTGTGATGGGGCATTCTACCGGGACCGAGATGTCGCCGTTGTGGGTGGCGGAAATAGTGCTCTTGAAGAGGCGATCTTTTTGGCGGGATTTTGCAGAAAGGTGAAGATTATACATCGTAGATCTGAATTTTCAGCAAGCCAAACTTATATTGATAAGCTGGAATCGGTATCCAATATAGAAATCTATCTGAATCAAACACCAGTAGAATTCACGAGCGGTGAGAGTAATAAATTTCAGGGAGTTAAGGTACGTAACAATGAAAATAGTCAAGAACGAATTATCGAAGCAGATGGTGTATTTGTTTTTATCGGTCTAATTCCCAACACCGCATTTCTAAAAGAAGTATTAGAACTTGATCAGCAAGGATTTGTTATAACACCGCCTGGACGGGTTGAAACAAACATTCAGGGAATATTTGCTGCAGGAGACTGCCGCAAGGGAACGATTGCTCAAGTTGCCTCAGCCACGGGAGAGGGTGTCGTGGCAAGTTATGCATTGAAGAATTATCTGAAAAATTAACACTAAAACAAAAGGAAAATATAATGGAAAATACAAAACATGGTGAACTTCAAGGAACAGATAATGAACATCCCGCTTCGGGAAAAGTAGCCTTAGGTGATGGAGTATTGAAACTTCAAGATACTAATATCACAGAAGCACCTGACGCACGGGTCATATTAACCGCAGGTTTTGATGAGGCTACAGGTATAAGGATCGGTGCACTTAAAAATTTTACCGGGACCGATGAGTATCAAATTCCTGTAGGTACAGATTTAAGCCAAATCGATAGCATCATCGTTTGGTGTGACCAATTCAGTGTTCCGATCGCCAAATCTAAGCTTAGCTGAAACGCAGGCTAAACCAAATATGAACGAATATAGTAGGGAACCTCAACGGGGTTTCAGGACAAATTTTTATTCCACCCTATACTATACATTGACAAAAATTCATTGATTCTATTGGAGGAGATATGTCTATCGATTATTTAAGGACGTTTTTTAACGGTTTTGTACCGCATCTTTTCCAATTTGCCCATGAAAAAGGGAACCTTGATTACATTATGCCGTCATTTAAGCGGGTCGCTGAAGATCTCAAAGTTATAGAAGATAGGAAAATTGTCGAATCAATTCTCGCTGTAGGAATGAATCATTGCGACAATAAATATTGTGCTATAATGCATTCTTTTTTTTTAACAAAGTATGGATTTACTAATAATGAAGTTCGAGATGTCATTGAACGACAGATCTTGCCGAACCAAATTAAAAACAAAGTTAAATGGGAAAAAGTCTTGAGGATTACATCGATGATGTTTAACTCGTATCTGTTACCTGCATCATCGTTTGAAACAATAAGATCAATCTTAAGCGCAGCTGAATATGATGATTATTGCTGCATTATTGGTTTGGCGTATAATTTGAAATTTTTTATCGAATGTTATCGAACGGAAATCGATATTAAAAAGGAATCGATTGTTATCGACACTCCTAGCGGGATTGACCTCGTTAAATATTTTGAAGAAAACTATTTCGAGACACATCTTGAAAAACGACCTGTTTTCTCAATCTGTTGCAATTGTAAAGACCTGAAAGATAGTGAAGGCCAGTGGCATCCTGTCGAAAAATTCATCGATCAACTACCACAAAACGCAAATTTTTCACATGGTATCTGTCCACCTTTCAAGCAAATAATGCTAGATGGTCTAGTTAGACCCCATTCGAAATTGATTTAAGGTCGGCGCGTAAATAAAATAGCATTTCAAAGGGTATCTGTAACATCGTATTTTTTGCGCTCAGGTTACTTATATTCAGTAATTTGACGAAGACGTGCGGATGACAGTGTGATGAGTTTTGCTAAGCAGAATCGTGAGACAAGTTAAAACATTGAATATAGGCAATATACGCTTTTGTAACAGACGTATTGCGAGAAATCCTGGATAGAAAAACTATTCATGATTTTTGAATGTTATATTGTTTTATTCTAGATCGCAGAGTGCTAGGTGCAATATCGAGAATCTTAGCAGCGCCTCTTTCGCCTTCAATAACCCATTGATATTTCTCCAATGCGTCTGTAATCATATGTTTTTCCATTTCTTTTAGACTAAGCGTAGACGAAGGATCAAGTGTTAATTTTTTTGTATTCAATTTTTCATGTAATTCCAACGTGTGACCATCTGACAGGATTATGGCCCGTTCCAAAATATTTTCCAATTCCCGGACATTGCCTGGCCAATCGTAATTTGTGAATTCATTTCGGAGAGCAGTTGAAATTTCACTGAATTCTTTCCCAAATTTTATGGATAGTTTTTTTACAAAATGATTTGTTAATACGGTTATATCTTCTTTTCGATATCTCAATGGAATCGTTTCTATTGGGAAGACGTTTAGTCGATAGTACAGATCTTCACGAAACTCCCTACTGGCAATCATTTCTTCCAGGTTTCGATTTGTTGCAGCGATTACACGGACATCAACGGAAATAGTCTCGTTTTCACCTAATTTTTCAAATTGACCTTCTTGAAGTGCTCTCAATAATTTTGGTTGTAATTCGAGTGGCAGTTCACCAATTTCATCAAGAAAAAGTGTCCCACCATCCGCGATTTCAAAGCGTCCTGATCTATTTTCATGGGCACCGGTAAATGCACCTTTCCTATGGCCAAAAAGCTCACTCTCCAAAAGATTGCCTGGAAGGGCAGCACAGTTTATTTTGATTAGAGCCCTATCTTTACGTCTGCTTGCCTCGTGCAACGCTCTGGCAACAAGCTCTTTGCCTGTTCCGGTTTCCCCTACTATCAAAACTGTTGCGTCAGTTACGGCAACCTTGTCAATCTTTCGACAGACTTCCTTAAACCGGCTATTTATCGTAATTAAATCATAACAATTGTAGGTGTCCTTGATTTCACTTTGCAGGTAAGTATTTTCAGCTTTGAGCCTGTCTTTGAGTTCCCTGATTGTCTTTAATGAATGCTTGAGATGATTTTGTGCTGTTTTTAGCTCGGTAATATCTCGTCCGTATATACAGGTATAACTCATTTCGTTAACGGGGGAAAACATTACCAGGAAAACTTGATTTCCAATATCGATTTCAAATTCTTTGGGATCTCCAGAGGAGTATACGATTGCAGTAGAATCTAACCAATCGTCGGGTAAGAATTCATTGACACCACGCTTCCAATATTTGAGAATAGGTGCACTTCCACGATTCGCATAAATGATTTTACCTTCTTTCGAGACACGAAGAACTGGGTTGGGATTTTCACTCGGAAATTTGGCCAGACTCTCCACCTCATGTTCCATGACCTTTCGACAGGTAATATTTCGACCGTAAACGCAAACGTAACCTGATTCTAATACTGGCGAAAATTCGATCAGGTAACATTGATCACCGACATCCAACTCGATTACAGATGGTGTATTTGAACGATACGAATTGGCAACCATGTCAAGGTAAGAGTCGCAAATAACTTCCCCCTCCGAACATTTCCAAAACGTCAATAAAGGTTTACTGGCATCATTCGCATAAATAATCCTGCCATCACTTGCGATTCGAAGTACTGGATTTGGATTTTCACTCGGAAATCGTGCCAGACTTTCAATCATCTTTTGCTGCTCAATATGCTCGGAATTTTCATATCCGTAAACATATACATAATCTAGTTCTGTCACCGGAACAAAGTGCAGTCTATAAAAGTGGCCTTCAATCCGCAGTTCATCCTGGTGTGCTTCAGCATCACTCAGAATTTTGCCGATTTTATCTAACACAGTTTTTCTCAGCGAGTTTGACTTTGTTACCCACGCCCTGAAAATGGGAATTCCTGCATTGTTATAGTAAGAAATTTCACCATTTCTCTGGACGATGAGAACGGGATTTGGATTTTTGTCCGGGACTTTTACCAACGTTGAAACATCCTTGGTGGTTAAATTGTGCATTACTTTTACCTGAATCCGTGACGGTAGGTTCAAGACGAAATAACTATTAGGTATTTTACAAATTAGCAATATGTCGCCATTTCGCGGAGGCTTTTTTTAAATGGATTTGCTTCGTTAGTAAGCAGTTGCAGTAGTCACTACAGCTAAATACTTACTGCCTCGCAACTACATTCAAAGAAAACCTTCACGAATTCAGGTTTTATATTGAGTCCTTTAGCCTGATTAATTCATCCGGCTTCTATTGCGAGTACATATCTCACTTCATCTAAGTGAGTTATGAAGAACCCGAATACTGGAAATAGTTTCCACCACGGCGGATTTTCAACACTATTCCTTCGCCTTCGGAACCTCCATAACTCATTGACTTAAAGCAAGCTAAGCACTCTCGTAACGAAACCGCATGAATTAATCAGGTTAGTAATCTCATCGGAACTGGAAATAAATAACTCGTTGATAGTGCGCTCAGGTTTGCTTCAGATTTGATTGTAACAATTGAACACCCCTACAGCAGTAGTTGCCTACTATGACGACGTTGTGATTGAGTTGCACTTAAATGCGATGTAAAAATGGGATAGCATTATTAGTGAGTTATTTATTTCCAGTTCTATAAGTTCATTTTTTCAGTTAGTTGTAAAGCGAATGTTGGAAATTTTCAAATAAAAATTAGTCTTGTCTAGAAAAAACGTCATTAGCCTGAATTGTTCAGGTTAGCAATACCATTAAATTATAATATATCACCAGTAATCAATTACACCATCGGATAGATTCAGTATTCAATAACGGAGTCAGTCGATGTCAATAGCCAATATGATTTGTGAAACGACATTTGGTCATGGCTAACTTTGAATCCTGGATAAATTTCAAAACTACAAAAAATTATTTTGCATATCCGTATCATCTGCCCTCCCACCGATATTGCGGAAAGTCTATGATATTGGTGGAAAAGCTTTATTTTATGTGAATGATAAATGTATTAAAAAAGTTTTAACTATCTTAAGACAATATGGTTGCATTATATTGTCTTTGATTATGGCAGCATTAATGCTAAATGCCATTTCTGATATTTCATTGTTTGCGTTTGATAAACTATTACCTGAATCCGTGACGATAGGTTCCAGACGAAATAACTATTAGGTATTTTACAAATTAGCAATATGTCGCCACTTCGCGGAGGCTTCCTTTAAATGCATTTGCTTCGTTAGTAAGAAGTTGCAGTAGTCACTGCAACTAAATACTTACTGCCTCGCAACTACATTCAAAGAAAACCTTCACGGATTCAGGTATTAGCCTGCATTTCTCATAGTAGATGATTTGTGAGAAATGCGGGTTAATAGTGAGATAGAATCAAGTGTTGCCGGAAAAACCAATTTCATTAAAACAGGAATCAGTTAATGAATGTAAAATCAAAAATTTTCAAAACAGTAAATTCTCTCATAGTCTTCTGCGTAATTATTGTGGCTCAACCTTCATACGCGGATTTCGATCATTCTCACAGCTTATGGAATGATATTTTGGGTACGCATGTAAACAGTAAAGGTCGCGTTGATTATAAGGCTATTATCAGTAGTCGAAAATCATTCGACCAGTATATTCAAATAGTCGGATCAGTGAGCAGGGTTGAATACAATGCATGGACGCGAGATCAGCAGCTTTCGTACTGGATAAATGCTTATAATGCGTTCGCAATAAAGGTCATACTTGATAATTATCCCATAAAACAGGGCAAAGGAGTAAAGGCAAAATTTTATCCATCTAATAGTATTCAGCAGATACCCCGTGTCTGGGATGATGTAAAAAACTCCGCAGCCGGTGAACATGTTGCCCTAAACCAGATAGAACATGAAATAATCAGGAAAAAATTTAAGGAACCACGAATTCATTTTTCAATTGATTGTGCATCAATTGGCTGCCCTTATATATGGGATCATGCATTTGACGCCTCTAAGCTTGAAGAGCATCTTTCAGCAGCAGCGAGATGATTTGTAAAAAATCGAGTAAATGTGCGATATGACCTTGGTCGTGAGGAAATCCATCTCTCAAAGATATTCAAATGGTTTTATGAAGATTTTTTCGGATTCAAAGGGGCAAAGAAATACGGGAAATATAATGGCGTCGTTTCATTCTGTATAAGTTACTTGCCGAAACGAATTCAAATCCAATTCAAATTAGAAAAATTTGACATTAAGTGGAATGATTATGATTGGACTCTGAATGAACAGTAAAATTGGGTTAATGGTTCAAAATCAATCAAATCAAAGATAATATTCGCAATAATCGTGCAGTGGCATTGACTCGCTGCCTATAACTAGATCCCGTTCGAAAAGGTTTCGCGAACCGCGTTGGGAGCGCATGAGGGTTAGGTTTCGATGGTGATCGCTCACGTTAATACCTCGTAGGTATTGACTTAGTGGTCATCATTGAAAGATGCCCCTTATCCCCCCAATCCTATGTACGCCAGCCTCTTTCGGCGATTTTGCGTCTTTTCGGCGTGAAGCCGATGCTCAAGAGCATCGAATATAACGCCGAAAAAACGAAAAAGTCATCTGAAATAGGCAAGCGCGCGGTCGTGATACCTTATCGAACGGGGTCTATAACTACTAACTGAGGTTTTAGACGAAATGAATAAGATTGTTAAAATTGGAGTAGCAGGATTAGCCATAGCTATCCTTTTCTGGGGAATTGGACAGCTTCCCATAAATGAATGGATTAGTGCGTTTGAGGGCGTATTGAAGGGATTGGGAGTTATGGCACCTATACTGTACTTTTGTGTCTACATTATTTCCTGTATTGCCTTGTTGCCTGGATCAGCTCTGACGCTTTTAGCAGGTGCGATTTGGGGAGTCGTCAAAGGCACCATTTTGGTCTCGGTTTCTTCTGTTGCCGGAGCGACAGTCGCATGTTTGATCGGCCGTTATTTCGCACGTGAAAAGGTTGAAAAACAGATGGAAAAGTTTCCAAAATTTAAGGCTGTTGCGGATTCTCTGGGAGAAGGTGGACTTAAATTAGTAACATTGGTTCGGCTTTCACCGGCCTTTCCATTTAATTTATTAAACTATATGATGGGAGTTACACGAGTGAAGCTGAAAGATTATGTTTTGGGTTCGTGGATTGGAATGTTTCCAGGAACGGTGATGTATGTGTATTTAGGGGCCGCTAGTAAAGAGGTCTTGGCAGCTCAGGGTAGTGGAGGAAAAACTCCTCAGGAATGGGCGTTACTCGTGGTTGGATTGGCAGCAACCATTGCGGTGACTGTTGTCATCACTAGAAAAGCCAAGGCAACTCTAAAGACTCTTGAGAATAATGAAAACAGTGATTAATAGTTTCAAATTAAAAAAGGAGTAGCAAAACGATGAGTAATTCCACAAACGACGCGAAAAAACAAGTCGAATATTTCATGCAAGGGCTGATCAGAAGGAATCCTGGAGAATTGGAATTCCATCAGGCCGTTGAAGAAGTGGCCGAAACGCTGATGCCATTTATCATGGAAAACGATAGGTATAAAAATGCCCAAATATTGGAACGAATGACAGAGCCTGATCGAGTGATTATTTTTCGTGTTTCATGGGAAGATGATAATGGTAATATTCGTGTCAATCGTGCCTGGCGCGTTCAGTTTAATAATTCTATCGGACCTTATAAAGGTGGGTTACGCTTTCATCCGACGGTCACCCTGAGTGTTTTAAAATTTCTAGGTTTCGAGCAAGTATTTAAAAATAGTCTGACCGGATTGCCAATGGGCGGTGCTAAGGGAGGGGCAAACTTTAATCCAAAAGGAAAGAGCGATCGTGAGGTGATGCGATTTTGCCAATCCTTGATGATCGAACTACATCGTCATATTGGTGAAGACACAGATGTCCCGGCAGGTGATATCGGAGTGGGTGGACGAGAAATTAGTTATCTTTTTGGACAATACAAACGTCTTTCAAATCGATTCGTGGGAACGCTTACCGGTAAAGGTCTTGCGTTTGGAGGCAGCCTGATTCGAACTGAGGCAACGGGTTATGGCGCAGCATATTTCATGGAAAATATGTTAAATCATAGTGGCAGCAGTATAAATGGGAAAACAGTTGCTGTATCCGGCTCAGGAAATGTGGCTCTCTATTGTATCGAGAAAGTAACCCAACTTGGAGGTAAAGTGGTAACGGCATCCGATTCAAGTGGTTTTATTCATGATCCTGATGGAATAGACTCTGAAAAATTGGCCTGGCTCAGAGATCTGAAGGAAGTCAGAAGGGGGCGCATTCACGAATATACAGAAAAATTTGAGTCTGCGGAATTTCATAAAGACAAACGACCGTGGGGTGTAAAGGTTGACCTTGCGTTTCCCTGCGCAACTCAGAACGAGCTCAATGGTGACGAGGCGAAACAGCTTGTTGATAATGGTGTTACAGGCGTCGCAGAAGGAGCGAATATGCCGTCGACGCTTGAAGCCATTCGCATCTTCCTTGAAGCAAAGGTTAAGTTTGCGCCAGCGAAAGCGGCAAATGCCGGAGGGGTAGCAGTTTCTGGACTGGAACAAAGCCAAAATGCGTTAAGGATAGCCTGGTCGGCTGAAGAGGTAGAAGGTCGTCTCAAGAATATTATGGCCGAGATTCACAGTCAATGTCTCAAATATGGTGATGATGGCAACGGTTTTGTGAACTACGTCAAAGGTGCAAACCTGGCTGGATTCGTTAAAGTTGCCGATGCCATGATTGCGTATGGTGTTGTATAACACAAAAAAGAACATAGAATTGTGAATGAAGAATGTTCAATATCTCAATTTAGCTCACCAGTGGGTTTTACTTTATCCAGTTCCACAGTTTGAGCATGAACTGATTTAGATTCAAAATAAACATAGTCTCGTTAAATCAGAGAGGAGCGACTTTCAAGGCCTTCCGTTTTACGGCCTTGATTAATAAATTAGGAAAATTGAGTTCACATGTAATGTTTGGAGGGACGTCGTCTTCGACGTCCGATTCTTTACGATAAAGGCGTTTCGGTCGCTGGAGACATCGACCCTCCAACAGTTTCATCCTTATATATTGTTTTTTCCATGTTTAGATATCAAGATCACTGTTTCACTGAACATTAAAAGAAGATTAAACCTCTTTTCTATGACAACATTAATACTCTTCATTTGCCTATTTTTATTTGGAGTTTCTGCCGTACAGCATTATTTTCGGAATTCTATCATACCGGAAGTGGGTTGGGTGCTTATCGCTGGCATAGTCTATGGTATTGCCAATGCAAATTTAAGAATTAACCTGCCGGTGGTTGATGTCGAACCTGATATCGTATTGTTCCTGTTACTGCCGGTACTTATTTTTGATTCCGCAAGATCAATCCCGTTAAAGGTGTTGAAGCAGGTGTCATTTCATGCCGGTTTTTATGCCACTATAGGCGTAGTTGTCACCATGTTGATGCTAGCTTTTCCGTTTTCATTGATAACGAAAATTCCAATCTGGGATGCCATCTTTTTCGGCGCCATTATGGCAGCAACCGACCCTGTCGCTGTTGCTGCAATCTTTAAAAATTTTACATTCCCTGAACGACTAAATGTTATGGTCGAAGGAGAGTCGTTATTAAACGATGGTACGGCAATAATTTTATTTGTAGTACTAAGTTCCTTTATTCTTGACCATCATGTTTTATCCATAAGTGCTTTCATTTCAAAGTTTTTAATTTCAATCATTGGTGCCACTATATTTGGCCTGGCAATGGCTTTACTGACAACATTCATTATGCGTAAATGGCATGAGATTCATGATAAGTTTATTGGCGCAGTGGTTCCGCTGATTGCTGTCTATATGTCCTTTGCTGTGGCAGAACATTTTCTTCATGTTTCCGGGATTATAACCGTAATGGTATGTACAATGGCGATGACACAGTTCCATTCACGATTGGAATCCAAGTGTACCAAATATAATGAGATAGATCGATATTTTAATGATTTTTGGAATTTTCTCGGAGATTTGGCAAATAAGATTTTATTTTTTATTCTAGGGTCTGCCATTGGTATGCATTTGACTAAAGTTCCGTGGCAACTAGCACCACTTTTCATTATCATACTCATTGTTTCTCGAGTGGTCGCTGTTTACTCTGGAGGTTTACTATTTAAAATTATGAAGAGACCATTACCCGGTTCCTGGCTTAATGTTTTAACTATTGCTGGTCTAAAAGGCGCATTGTCGGTTGCCCTTATTTTACTTATTCCAACTAGTTACGCACATCGCGAATTATTTCTTTGTGCCGCGTTCATAATGATATTTTTTTCATTAATTGTAAACAGTTTAGTCATGAGGTTCTACCTAAATCGAGTAACTTTAGAAGATGTTTAATCTGAACTTACTAACAAGCAAGCTCAGAGTTACCAGGGGCCTCTGTTAATATAAAAGGAAATGTTGGTGTCAGTTTTCAAGAGTACATAGTATTCATTTGAGCTCCCTGAACCCTGAACACCTGAATAAAAATTTCACCAACCGTCACAGGAGATTACAATGTCAGAGCAAACAAATAGAATCGATCAAGCGAGTTTTAACGATAATGATCTAGGTGATATAACAAAAAAGGTTAAAAACCTTTTCGATATAAAAGATAGAAAACATGGAATAAGAAGAACGACCTATGAAAAGTGCTTTGTCGGTAGTGAAGCCGTTCAGGCGCTTATTGATGGAAACGTTGCTGCTGGCGATCGAGATGCATTATTTATCGGCAATATGTTACTTAATGCAGGCGTGTTTCGCCATGTTTTGAACGAACACTCTTTCAAGAATGAAAAATTGTTCTATCGGTTTGTATCAGATGAGGAGCATGGAAAGGTTGATACCAAATTAGATGGTACATCAGTCAGCTGGTCTGATTTCCTTCCCAAGAATGCCATAGCAGTTTCTGATTCCATATCTCTACAAGCAACGATTCCGGAACGAGATCCCAGTCTGGCAGAATTTGAACAAGATGATCTTGATAAGGTTGGCGTATCTCCTCTGGATGAACATAATATAAAACTATTGGATGCGGTGCATCCTCCAAAATGGACAGATCCGAAACCAAAGTCGAATTACAATCTTGTCTCCGTTGGAGCTGGAGCAGGCGGGTTAGTCTCAGCTGCGGCAGCTGCGGGGGTAGGGGCTCAAGTTGCATTAATTGAATCTCATTTATTGGGTGGTGATTGTCTTAATATCGGCTGTGTACCTTCGAAAGCACTCATTCGATGCGCTAAAGCGGCTGCCAATGTAAAGGAAGCCGCAGATTTTGGTGTAGAAATTTCGGGAGAAATCAGCGTTGACTTTGCTAAGGTGATGGAGAGAATGCGTCGTCTTCGGGCAAGCATTTCACCGGTGGATTCTGCGACGAGATATAGCAGTGAACTCGGTATTGACGTGTTTATTGGTAAAGGTAAATTCACCGGACCGAACTCTGTAGAAGTAAATGGAAAAACACTTAATTTTAGCAAGGCTATTGTTGCAACCGGTGGATCGGCTGCAATCCCTCCGATTCCAGGACTAAAGGAAGCCCCTTACTTAACCAATGCAAATATATTTAATCTTACTAAACTTCCGCCACGACTGGGCGTGATTGGCGCTGGCCCCATTGGTATGGAACTTGCCCAATGTTTTCAACGATTTGGATCTGAAGTTACCGTGTTTTCCCGTCAAAATGGCATTCTACCGAAAGAAGATCCGGATGCAGCGTTGATCGTAGAAGAATCTATGCACCGCGATGGCATAACATTTATTAAAAAGGTAAATTATAAGAGTATCGAGAGTAAAGGTGGAAAACCGCCAATCACCATTGTTGTCGACGGTGAAGACGGAGAACAGCGAGTTGAGGTCGATGCTTTGCTAATCGCTACTGGGCGCAAACCGAATGTTGATGGTCTCGGCCTTGAAGCGGCTGGTGTTGAGTTTGATGCACGAAAAGGGGTAATGGTTAATGATCGGCTGCAAACTACTAATCCGAAAATATTTGCTGTTGGCGACGTTGCTTCAGCTTATCAATTCACACATATGGCTGATTTTATGGCACGTATGGTCGTTAAAAATGCATTGTTCATGGGGCGTGAAAAAGTCTCGGATTTTCTTATACCCTGGGCAACATATACTGAACCTGAAGTCGCTCATGTGGGCTTGTATGAAAAAGACTTAAAAGATAAAAAGATTGTCTACGATACGTTCAAACGTAAATTTGATGATGTCGACAGAGCAATTCTAGAAGGTGACATTGAAGGATTTGTCAAAATTTACGTAGCAAAAGGTTCCGATAAAATCTTGGGAGCGACGATTGACGGTGGCCATGCAGGCGATATGATTAGTGAGATAAGTGTCGCCATACGAGCGAATATGGGGTTGGGTACATTAGCCAGCGTCATTCATCCGTATCCAACAGAAGCGGAAGCGATTCGGCAGTGTGGTGATGCCTATAATCGTACCCGACTGACACCGACCGTGAAGAAATTGCTTAATCGTGTAACCTCTTTACAACGATGACAATAGGCACTTAACTCTACAATATACCTAACAAACTTAACAAAGTTAACAACTAAAAAAAGGAGTCTTGTAATGTGTGAAATGATGGTTGCAATAATGACGGCCATGGTCTTTTACCATGTCTCCATGCGGTTATGGAATTAAGAGGAGTAAAATATAAGCTTGCTAAATTAGAAGCATCAATTAATAATATGCCATTTGAGAGTAATTCATTCAAGGTCGACAGTATACCGAAAATGATGGGAATGATGACGATGATGATGGGAATGTTTTTGGTCGTGCCAATGTTTGCTTTGAAGATGGCAGGATTGGGAATTATGACAATGGTTAAAATCTCGATTGTGTTAATCTTTGTAGCAGAGGTTATCACTACTGCGGGATATAATGGTTATCATAAACAAATTGGGCAATTAAATAACGACGTGGATAAATAATGAGTAGATTCATAAGAGTGTAAATGTATCGGAAGAGATTCGTTGCCATAACTCCGCAAAATAGAGACAAGGCGAAGGCATATCGAAAAATCTATAATACGTAGACGGGAGCAACAATGAATGGTCATATTATATTAAAATGGGAAGATTTAGAGGATCGAAAACCAACGCACGCACTCGTTGCTAACGTCGACTTAGTCGTCATTCGTTATGACGAAAACGTATCGGTTTTATACGGTCGCTGCGCGCACCGGGGTGCGTTGATGTCCGATGGATTTATTCAGGGAAATGACATTATCTGTGGCGTCCATAATTGGGACTACCAATTAGATTCCGGCGTAAGTTCTTATAATAATGAGGAAAAATTACCAAAGTTTACTGCTTGGGTTGAAGATGGAAAAGTCTATGTAGATAAAGAAGAAATAGAAGCATGGGAACGTGAAAACCCACAGCCGTACAATCGTGATAGTTATCAGGGATTGTATCAGGATTTCCATGGTACAGCAGACGAACCCTATACCAAATTTATTCATGAATTAGCCAAACATGGCCTATCGAAGTCTGGGCATCACGGACCGACTGTCGCCATGGGCGTTTCAGGTGTAGAACTTCCAAAATGGCAGGACATTCAATTTGTGACGGCCCAATTGGCAAGACTCCCTAAATTGGACGATGAAGAGGTTGGATCTAAACTTGTCATCGGTCCCAAAGCGAAAAAACCGTTGGTCTTGGATATTCCTATTTTTATATCTGACATGAGTTACGGCGCACTTTCTGAAGAAGCAAAAGTATCATTAGCGCGTGGGGCCCAGTTGGTCGGGACCGGTATATGTTCTGGGGAAGGTGGAATGCTGCCGGAAGAACAAAGTGAAAATACCCATTATCTGTATGAATTAGCTTCGGGTCGATTCGGGTTTTCAATGGAGCTAATGAAAAAGGTTCAGGCATTTCATTTTAAGGGCGGACAAGGCGCAAAAACAGGTACAGGCGGACATCTGCCGGGTACCAAAGTTCAAGGAAAAATAGCGACGGTTCGTGGTTTGTCAGAAGGCACTGCCGCTATCTCTCCACCCCGATTTCCGGATTGGGATTGCCTGGAAGATTTTAAGCAATTCGGCAATGAAATTCGAGAAAAAACAGGGGGCATTCCTATCGGCTTTAAGTTATCAGCTCAACATATTGAAGAGGATATTGAAGCTGCGATTCGTTGTGATGTCGATTACATAATCTTGGATGGTCGTGGCGGCGGCACTGGTGCTGCTCCCGCAATCTTTCGTGATAATATTTCTGTCCCCACCATCCCCGCGCTAGCAAGGGCAAGAGCTTATCTGAATAAAATTGGTCGCCACGATATTACATTAATCGTAACAGGTGGACTGCGCACCCCTGCCGATTTTGCAAAGGCAATGGCCCTGGGTGCCGATGGCATTGCCATATCGAACTCTGCCATACAAGCGATTGGCTGTCTGGGAATGCGGGCATGCCATACAAATAATTGTCCAGTCGGCATTGCCACGCAAAAGGAAAAACTTCGTTCCCGACTCATCATCAATGAATCTGCGGCACGTTTAGAACGTTTTTTAACCGCATCGGTTGATCTTATGAAGGTGTTAGCGCGTGCGTGCGGCCACTCTAATTTACACGAATTCTGCCCAGATGACATTACCACTTGGAATCGAGATATGGCCTACTTAACCGGGGTTAAATATGGTGGTGCGATACCATTATGATTGAATTAAAAGTGTAAATAAAAGGGAAATTAATGCATAGTGCCGAACAGTCCACTAAAAAAAATATCGGATCCGATTGGCTCGAATGTAAGGAACTGGAAATAAGTAACTCGTCGATAGTGCGCTCAGGTTTTCTTCAGATTTGATTATAACAATTGAACGCCCTCACAGGAGTAGTTGCCTACTATGACGACGTTGTGATTGAGTTGTGATTAAATGGGATAGCAATATTGATGAGTTATTTATTTCCAGTTCCTTAGCCTGGATTATTCATAAACTTTCTATTACGAGTCATTATATCACATAATATCAACGAGCTATAAAATTTTAAGGGTTCGAAACAGTTTCCACCACGGCTGATTTTTAACACGATTCCTGCACGCGAATAATATTCATAACTCACTGATTTCACGCAATCTAATAACTCTCATCACAAAGCTTTATGCTATGGTCACTCTATTCGGTTGGATTTTTGTTATCGCCTTTCCCTCAAGATGTTACGACCGATTAGCATTGAGTCATCAGAGTATATGTTAGGATAAATCACCATTCACAGTGCCCGTTTTTACCTCTTTCCCCTCATCTA
>JAJFLO010000291.1 GCA_021772675.1 Verrucomicrobiota bacterium
AAGGAATGTAGAATCATGAAGTTTTTTCCTTCGTCATTCATAATTCCTTGTTCGATATTCGATATTCAATTTAAATGAAAGGAATATTTTTTAACAAAAGTGTAAACTACTTTTTCGAGCTTAGCGTGAAGCATCCCTAAATTTACATAAAATATAATATATGCAACAGTTTAGAATACAAATTCTTTTACTGTCAAGTTATTTATATATTGATTTCCAAAATACAGGGATCCATGATAAACTGCGCGAATTTCATATGCAGCCTTATGAATTCTAATGCCTAAAAATGTTAACCCACAGATTAATATAATTAAGATTCAGTCAAGCCGATTTACTTTTGTCGTTTTCGGAATCCGGCGGGGAAGTAGAATAAAAAGATGCCGGATAGGGCTAAGACTAAAATGATCACACCGGCAGCGTCCCAGACGTAAACACCGACTTTTCCAAAGAAACGACCGCTGTGCAGATCGAGAATAACACGTTCTAAGGGCAGGCCTTCTCCTCGATAAATATTTTTTATTTCATTGTAGAGAGTGTCAGGGATTTTTTGTTGGGTAGACCATTCGACATCACTGGATTCGGTTTGCTGCCAGGTCAAAAAATCTTTGTCAGTTTTATAATTGGACTCAGGAGTAAGGATAATGACATCATTTTGCTTGCCTAAACCGATCTTCACTATGTCCTTTGGAATTCCCGATTCCGGACCGATGAGCTCCACAATTTCTAATTGCTTGTTCAATAGCAAAACTGACTGGGTAAATGCGACGACGATTAAATCGTCAATTAAAACTGCGCCGATTAAAGGTTCGTCAGATTCATAAACATTTGCTGATGAAACGAAAAGGTTTCTTTCAACTTTAGTTATCCATTTTCCATTGATTTTATAACCAACAGGATGGTGCGGAAATTTGATGCCGTAAATATTTAGAATTTTATCCGAATTAACGTAGCGAGAGTCTAAATTGAAATACTCAGTATGATTCAGCATGATACCGGTAAAAGACAGTATCAATGCAAATCCGGACACAATAAAACCCAAATATCGGTGCCAATGGCGTGTCGATTTTGCATTAAATTTTTTTTTCTTTTTCTTCGGTTTATTGTGCATTGTCAATTCGTTTCGCAAAGAGGATAAAGATACAACGCTAATCGTGCAAGTTTTTTGACTGCATTAACGGACAGAGTTGCACCGGACACATTGTCAACTTTTTGACTCAATTTATTTTTTTTGTCCAAAGTTACCCCGGGAAATTGGTCAGTAAAAAACGGGTAGCGAACTTCCCAACCTCTTGTTTCGCGAAAAATAAGTATCTTTATTTTCTCGATTCCGTTTGTGCCAACAACCAGTCCGACCGTAATCGGCTTTTCTTTGCCTATTTCTTCGAGAATGAATGCGACGCGTTTATTGTTGCTCCAGTATTTCAATCTAAGAGATTTAAGTGGTCGGTTCATTATTCGCTTGATATCCGGCTGCATCGTTTTGGTAATCCATAACTTTTTAATAGCCGGTGGATTTCCATTGAAGGTCTCATTGATAAAGTCGATAGGTTCCTGATATATCCCTTTAGCAATCAATGGGAGATTGCATATTACGAAAGAAGACAGGAAAATAAAGAGTACGGGAATCGTTTTTCTAGGTATCGATAGCATTGTCGTGTAATTAACAAAGTACCCCACTAGGGGAGCCCAGTGGGGTACATATGAAATATCATTATTTTTTAGGTTTAGTACATTACATTACAATCACTTGGACTAAACTTTTATGTCATTTATAAGAAAAAAATGATTAAAAATTATATCCAAAACCGAGATTAATACCATCTAACTCTTTTGTGGATCCTTTTGGTGTATCCTGATCCTGATAGTCAATTTTAAACACTACATTTTCGGTCGGCCACCAATTCAATCCTATATCAAATTGTTCAATTTCTGAATCAACCGAATCTCCATCTTTCTTATCATATTCACTATATCTGGCAAATATACCAAAATGTTCGCCCAGTTTTAGTGAAGGTTCGAGATACCAACCAAATTGCTTATCAGCTCCCGCCGTTTCGAAAGCTCTGCTATCAATATCCCACTGTGCATATAGCGCTCGTAATCCAAAAGGACCTTTTTCAACTATTGTATGAATTTCCCATAGTAACGCGCTGGCATTTGGATCTACTGCCGACGCTTGAGCGAGGTCAGTTTCGTAATGAAATGTTGTCGCTAATTCGAGCCCAGGTTGGTTGAGTTTAATTCTGCCAGTATAAGCTCCACTTTCAGCAATCGCTTCTGAAACCTTTGTGCGGCCGCTCCGAATTGTGAAATTATTTTTTGCGGCTGCTGAATCTGGAACACTTAACCCCGACGTATAAGCTATATCGTAACTGAGACCTATATCAGGTACTAATTGCCCTGTAAGCGCTATTCCACCTTCCCACCAGGTTGCAGGTATAATATTTTTTTCAACTTCATTACGTTCTACGCCATAAAATGTAGGGGGTTCATGTGTTTCATTTAGGATACCAATAGGTATTAGAAATTGACCTGCTCTTAAGGTATGGTAATCATTGAGATCCATATCGACATAGGCCTGTTCAAGTTCGACTTCTCCATTTTTACCCTCACCGGCGATAGAATGTTCTAACTCAAATTCGGAAAAGAAACGAATACGATCGCTAAATTCATGTCCAAAAAAGAGTACGAAACGATGAAAGTCAATTTGGTCTTTATCGTCTACGCGCCCGGATGTACCTTTGTTACTTAGATTGTTGTAATGAAGTTCACCATAACCTCCGACAGTTGTTTTATCGGCCCACGACGGTGCACCGCCCATGGAAGGCATATCAGCGATCATTTCAACCCGTTCTTCCGTAGTACTGACATCTTTCTCAACCATATTCAGCTTTTGCTTCAATGATTGAATTTCCTTTTGTTGCTGCTGGATCATGCGCCACATTTCTTCTTGGCTTGGTGCCGTGCCTTGTGCAAATGAATATAACGAAGAGATCATAAAAATTACTATAATCGTAACTAAGAAATGAAGATTCTTCTGATTTTTAACTAATCTCATACCTACTCCTTTTGTATTTTTTGCTAACTTCTTATGATGTAACGAGTTAATAATTAGAATGAGCCTCTTGCAAAAGTATCTTTGACCGCACATCATTCTATTTTGGATGCATGGGCGATTTTGAAATGTTGCATGCGATACTATCGCATCGTATCCACACTTCAAAATTGGGCGTGAGCCAAAAAAGATTGATGCCCAATGGGTTGCGACGTATGCATAGCATGTCCATTATATGATCAGCCAGTAGATACCTTCGGGTATGCACGTAACTGATCATATAATGAACCTACCACACATGCGCTCGCAATGCGGTTCAAATAGACTTTTGCAAGAGGCTCGAATTAATGAATTTTAAGAAATGACGACATTTAATTTTAGATCATAAAAAGCTCCTTTCTTGCTGGACCTCGTTCGAAAAGGTATTACGCGGTTCGCGAGACCTTTTCGAACGGGGTCTTCGCTATCTACCTTAAATCCTATGTGAGTTTAGGGATTTTGCATTGTTTTTATTGATATTGGTTTGGATTTGATTTTGAAAGTTCCTGAAATCGGTTTATAAGGTGGGTTGTTTTAGTTTAGGTGCAAACATCTGCAATTGTGGTATTATCAACTACATCACTTACTGCGCCCCATATTCGGCCTATGGCTTTATTGAGTCGACTATTCATAATGTCTGAGTATACTGATGTTCCGGGATTTTTAACGTGATTTTCCTGTTCGATCGCTCCCTCAAATGCTCTAATTACCTGACCGAAGGTTATGGTTTCTGGTGCGCGAGCCAGGGTGTAGCCACCACCGATTCCCTGACGACTTTCAATAAATGCATTCGTTTTTAGAGTCGATAAAATCTGCTCAAGATATTTTATCGAAATACCTTCTCGTTTTGCAATTTCATTTGCTGAAATTAATTCACCTCGATTATAGGCACTGGCGATTTCCATCAAGGCTCTAAATGCATAATCAGTTCTGTTTTTTAGTTTCATTGGAAAAAATATTTTTGATTTTATCTCTAGGTGTGATGATTAAATGTCGCAAGAATATGGGTTGTCATGCCCTCCGCATTCTTAATTTTTGAAACAAATGACTTAAACGCTGAAACATTGCCTGTTTTTACTGTGGAGGCCGGGCAGTCTTCTACATTGTCAGATAATGTGATTCGATCCCAAATATGTTTGTTTTCATCAGGTGTTCTACCATAAACTTCATATATATCTTTTCCAATTATGTCGTTAAATGATATGTTTGCAAGTTGCAAAAATTGTTCATTGGCATATTCAATTCGGCCATGATTATTAATTAATAGTATCGAACTAGGGTTTTGTTCCAATATTTGATGTAGAGTGCCCAACTTTGATTTTGTACTTTCAAGTCTAATAGAAATTATAAATATAATTAGGAAAAAAGTAGCGCCAATGAGAAATTGTATGGCCATCATCCGTGATCGAATTCCATTGAATTCATTATATTCCGATGTAACATCGTAATAAATTTCAAAAGCACCGATAAATTCGTCCCCGACCATCATTGGTACATAGGTTTCAATAATGTCTCCCGATCTGAGCTCTTCAGATCTAAAGTTTTTTCCTCGTTTTATAAAATGGGTAAATTTATTTCCTTTAGCGATAATGTTTTGGAAGTAAGATTTTTCATGTATTTTACCAATGTCATTAGGATCTGTGGAATAGACTGATCTTCCTGAAGGATTATATACTTTTAATTTTACAAAGTGATGATCCAACTTGCATTGGCTTGCAATTTCATCAAAATATTCTGGAAATATTGTATCGGTGAGTTCAGGTGAAGTCGAAGTTATGGTGCTTCTCATCAAAATTGTAGCGAGTTGTTCAGCTTCTCTTTCTGTTATCTTTTTCAAAGCATTAATAAATTTCGGATAAGTAAAAAATGCGTCGATTGACGGCAATAAAATGGCAAAGATTGCACATACTGCCAGAATTTTCATTGATGATTTTTTATTAATCAACTTCACTTTCTTTTTCCTAAAAAATATTGAGCTATTTAAATCCTATCAAACGAGTAGGATATCCTTTTAAAGGTTGCTTACAAATCGGAATGAAAATTTTTGTATCGTATTTTAATCGCTAACTTATTAAAATCCTACTAAACTATAGTAGTTTTAATTGATTTCGACACATTTTTCAAAAAAAAATAAAATTTTTCTTAAAAATGAAAATCAGTTTGCAGGAAGCCCGTTATTCAAAAACTAATGCACTGAATTCTTCTGGTAGGTTGAAATTGAGTTTGGATACGTACCCAATGCGGGTGGGGATCAAATTTTTCTTCGCGGCTATACCGAAATTTCTTATTTGATCGGGTTCGGTACTTCCGAATTACTAGATAAGCTCGGCGTAAGTCCTTCGGGTGTGCACGGAGCAGTTTTTGATGGAGTTTCGTTTGCATGGAAGCAAGTCGATCCGAGGATCGTCGTCTTCTACGCAAATGAAATTCTGCAAAAAATGCCCGCCCTTTGGGTTGTCTGTACAGGCGGATTTGCATCCTTGGAAGATCGGGGAGTACTTCACTACGCCTCGATCCTCCAAAGATATAACTCCATCCAGTACAGACAATGCACACCCAAAGGACTTACGCCGAGCTTATCTAGACTTTTGCATCCAAAATGGGGCTAGTATCTACCGGTTGCCATCAGGTTTTCGACAGGTTTCTGTAAAATTGCTTCCTGAAATGACAAACGAATGTCGAAAAATCTACTGCTTACAGTATCCATTAAAAATTAATTTCAAATCTAAGTGTTGTCACTGTGGTATTTGAAATGGTTTTGTCTCCGCCCGGATTCACAATATATTGAATATCTGGTTTGAGATTAAAATGATCGCCAATCTGAAATTTGTAAAATAGCTCATAAGATATCTCCGAGTTTTCAGTAAAAATGGTGCTGGCTTCATCGCTGAAATCAACATAAGTAGCAGCAACACCCATAAGATCATTGTCTCTTTTATTAAACGGTTTATTCCAAACGATACCGCTGCCGACATGATGATTAACTTCACTGACATCTTCATCAGCATAACCATATTGGAAAAAGGCATTTAGAGATTCAGTAGTATCTTCATTTTCATTACCATCCTGCCAAAGTGTCTGGTCGTAGACCACGTAATAACCTGTTGTTCCGGAATCTGTTTTCCCATTAAAGGTGTCAAATGTTCCATTATGATGCCAAATTCCCATACCAAATCGTCCAGGAAGTTTATTTTGCTCATTAGTCCAGGTACTGCCAAATTCACTAATGAAGAAAAGATCAGCAGGTCGCTTAAAAAAGGTATCAGGACCATTTTTTCCCGTTCCGAATCCTTCATGAAACGCTCCGTCAAATATTCCAATACCAGCATATAAATCTGATTCCGGATATATAAATACATTAATACTCGTAGAGGAATCGGGGATCGTTGGAAAAACAAAATTGGTCGGACTGTAAAGCATTGAGGCGTTTAAAAATTCAGAACCGTTTTCTGTATACCCATATTCACTGTTGGCGTCAACTTTTCCCGCTTTCACCCTGATGAGTCCGTCCATGAATTGTTTTTCCACCCACACCTCAAAATAACCACGATAATTGTCATCATCAATATTTGAAAACGACTGATAGTCGCCTGTATCCTCAGAACCATTATCACCGCTGAAGTTTTCGACGTAGACACCAAAAGCACTGTTTTCCCATCCGAGCGTTTTATCCAGGTCTACTGTTAAAGAAATATCATAAACACCGCGGTCTGCGTGACTTGTACGGATGCCACCACCAGTGACCTTTGAGTAGTCAAGAAAATAGTCCCCGTGAAGTTCAAATCTGGGGTCATTTAACGTCTCATGCAAATGCAGTGATTCAGTATATGATTCAAGTTGTCTAAGCAAAGGAGTTCCCATGCCTAAAAAACCATTTTTTCTTATTAAAGTTTCTATATTCGCTGTGCTGGATTGGATATGACTCCTGATTCTACGCGTATGGTGGAAGGGATGTACCATTGCTAATCGGTTTCTTTTTGACATTCTCTGGCTGATTTTTAAGTTCGATTCATCACTCAATTGACTTTTTTGGGAAAAAATTAGTCTCGGATTACGAATTGAAATATTGTCTTTCCCTTGAACAAAGCTTTTTGGCTTAGAAAAAAGTATTTTAATAATTTGAATTTTATTCCAGTCGGATTCTCCAAAATCCTTGGACCCAATATCCGGTCTTTCAGATCTCATCTCCGATGTATGAAATACGAAACGCTTCCATTTGTCTGTCACTGACTGCCACTGTTTGGCTTCAGTTAAAATATTGGCGTCATGTAACGTCGACAGACCCGCATATACCTTTGTGTCATTGTTGTTCTCAGATTTTATTTCGACCTCGACAGAAATTAGCTTTTTACCATCAATTGATTTATATAATTTATACAATCCGCCGATACCCCAATGTGAAACTGTCCAGTCAATATCGATGTTGATTTGGCTAGTGTTACAATCCGCAACAGAATCCATGACACCGTGACCAAATATTAGCCAGCCACACTTTGACTCTTTATTCATCATACTTATGTCGTGACTTTCCATTCCTGCTGAAGAATGATTCGAATGTTTGTCTGCCATGAAATTGTCATTCGAATTTAAGCGGGATTTGTATTCTTTACCTGATTGAGTTGAGATTTTTTTCTTGAACGGAATTAACTTTGCGACTAGCTGTTTGCTTCTGGCTGAAAGCTTTTTCCCAGTTTTATTGATTTTTTGCCTAACGATTGGAATATTTTTTTTCAATTTACGCAGATATTTTATTGGGTGAACCGCTGAAAATGGGTCAATTTTCAGATTATCATTTTGTGTGATCTCGTCTGATGATGCGCTACTTTGAATCGTGTCAGTGTCAGGGTGTAACAAAACCAGTTTGGGATTACGAATTAATATTTTATCATTCCCATTGGCTGTATGTTCGGGTTTGGTAAACAAAATTTTTACAATTTGGATATTTCCCCAGTCATTCTCATTGAAATCTCTGGATGTAATATCAGGCCGTTCCCCATACATTTGCGTAATGGGAAAGTTATACATCTCCCATTTATTCGAAACCGTTAATGCTTTTCTTTGATCTCCAATAATATTAGCATCATCTTTTGTTGAAAGCCCAGCATATACCTTTGTCTCAAATCCATTTGCAGATTTTATTTCGGCCTGAACAAATCGAATGCTCTTACCGTTAAGCGGCTGTTCAAACGTAAACATTCCACCGACTCCCCAAGTGGCATGCTCCCAATTAACATCCATGTTGATTTCCCGATCGTCACAATGTGTTACAGAATCCATCACGCCGTAACCGAATATCAACCAGCCACACTTATCTTCATTACTAATTAAATCTAAATATTGATTCTTGGCATTTGTATTCGTGGGTAATGTTATCAAGCAAATCACTGAAAGAATGAGTATTTGTTTCATATTATAATTTTTCCTGTTCTACTTTTATCAGTACTGCTAATTTGTTTATTCTAGCAGTCTGTCGGACTTTGGAAGAATCTACTGCGAAAACCGCATTCTTGGCGCATTTTTGTCCAAATTATCGTCGATCCCACGGGGCGCAATATATTCCTCAGATTTGAACAAAAATGCTCTCAATTTGACGATTTTCTCGCAACGATTTCCAATGTTCGACAGACTGCTAGTACCTAACCTGATTAATTCATCCGGCTTCTACTGTGTGCGCATATCTCATCCGCCGCGGCGGAAACCCAAAGGCTTGAAATAGTTTCCACCCACCACGGCGGATTTTCAACACTATTCCTTCACCATCGAAACCTGCATAACTCATTGATCTAGAGAACGCTAAGCACTCTGGTAGCGAAGCCGCATGAATTAATCAGGTTAAAGTTAAACAATTCGGATGATACGAAGTGACATCAACGATTTAATTTGTTAAACGGTTTAGCAACTACATTCCGAATATGCGTGATTCACTATAATCTCATCTCACATTTTATCGTATTTTAATTTCACAAGGATCCGCATTTCAACTTGGTCAAGCGGACTCACCTGTCTAAAGGGGTGGATTAGTTTGAGAAAATAGGTAAAACATTCTCTCTGAGCAGAAGGCTCTATAAGGCGGCAGATCAATCAACTTGGTGAAATTGGATAGAAATTTATACACAATCCGAGTTTTACCTTAATTTGGCCAAAATATTGGTAAATTTGGGATTGGTAAAAATATATAAAAACAAGAGAGTTCAATATTAAAATCTGCCTAATTGAATTATGTTCGACCTGCTCATTTATAAACTCCTAAAACTTAGTAGGATAATTTTCTTTATGGCGTATTCAACTATTTTTTTGAAATTTATACAAATAAATGAGAGTATGAACAGGACATGAAATGAGTCCGTATTCAAAATGTGAGTGGCAACTAGTAAATCGGCCATTCCTGGCTGAATCATATGTGCGCTGTTAGGAATGACCGAGTTACTTTGACCTCAACCTGAAGCATCCCTGGAACCACTCACATTTTGAATACGGACTCCATGAAATAGACCTAGGTCAAGGAAATTGTAGCGAGTTATTTATGCAAAGACCAAAATTCCGAAATCATTAGGCTGGTGAAAGTTAAGTGCTGATACTGGAGACCAGGATGCCCAATGAGGGTGGGATGTTTTGTCACCACATTTATAAAAATTCGCCCGCCAAACATCACCCGATCTAATGGATAATGGGCCTAGATAGTGTTTGAAAAACGAAATCGGAACTTTGTATTCGATTACCCATTCTGTCTGCCTCTGTATTTCCGGATTGATAGGTCCCGTTAATGAGTGGTATATATCAATGGTTTTCGCTAACGTTTTTGGAATTGAAATAGATTTTTCAAATCCCGTCTCAGTCCTCCGATGATCTTCGATATAACAACAATGGAGGGTACCACCACAATTTATTTCAAAATTGAAATAGCCCTTACCTGATTTGGGTTGCACGAACCACTCCACACAACTGTCTTCACAGACCATGTCCATGTAGTTTGTATGGATACAACGAACATAATTGTCCGTAACTTTGAAAATTATATAAATCTGATTTTCACTATATAATAGTTTCACCTCAGTTTGTGGATGATGGTCGCTGCTCTCCTCATGAAAATAATCTATTTTCAGCGAGCTTGCGACATGCCAGGGGAAATTTTCCGATTGATTATTTATCTTTGGATTGTCGTCGATTTTTCGTATTGTATAGGATAGAGACATTTGGATTTAGTGCGTTAAAATTGAATCAAATTTACATTGGATTACTTCAAAATAGTTTATACTCTCGGTAACTTTCAACGGCTGCGGGTGTTTTTCCAGAAGATATTAAAAATCGATTATTTTGATAGTCAAATACTAAACTATAAATATTTCCTAATGAGTCTCTTGCAAAAGTATATTTTAGCCGCGTTGCTAACGCATGGTCGATAGGTTCACCAGAGGATCAATTACGTGCATACCAAAAGGTCTGTACTGATTTATCCTCTGTTGAAGATGACGATCATCCGTCGCAACCCTTTGGGCGACAATCTCTTTTGGCTCACAATCAATTTTGAGTAGTTGGGTGCGATGGGTACGCCACGCACCCAAAGACTCACAAATACCAG
>JAJFLO010000292.1 GCA_021772675.1 Verrucomicrobiota bacterium
AAAACATTTGCCGTGAACTTCAGCGATCCTATCCCATTAATGAATCGTTGGCAAAAATATTAGTGATGATTTCTCCACAAACTGGCAAAAGTGTAAAACGAGAATTTGAAGCGTCCCCAAAATCTTTGGTCTTTTGGTTGCGGCTTTGTGTGCCGCGCTAGGTTTTTGGTGAGAAACCTTTTTTTACGAACTTAACAATTCCAGAGCCAAGAAGAATTCGCATCGGAGTCCAAAGCGTCCTTGGATGGAAAATCATAGTTGGTTTAAATCGAATCTCTCTAAACAATCGTTTTGTTGCACTAATACGATTGCGCTCAACAATATCCCATCCCAGATACAATTGGTTCTTTCTTCGCTCAAACGCTCTTTCAAGCCTGTAGCGCCTACTATTCGGGACATCAGCTAGCAATGTTTTCAGGTTTTCGTGTAGAATATCAAAATAAATTTCATATTCATTTGTAGGAAGGTAATGAGTGACACCGCCTGTATGTTGACGATACTCGGTCAATGGTTTCGAACAGTATGAACACTCATAATCTTTTGAGAGTTTTAAATGAAAATCAAAATCTTCATACATGTTGAGTCGTTCGTCGAAAAAACCGACTTTGTCAATAATAGATTGATCGATCAATGGGTATCTAGGATTACGGCCAATATTTCCAACAAGTTCATCAAAAATATTTCCTTCGTTGGAAATCGATTTCGAATGGCCTATCGTTTTCCCACTTTCGTTAGTAAATATGAACTTTGAATATACCCATTTTGACTTATCACATTGCAGGAGTGTATTGAGTTCCAATTCAAGTTTTTCTGAACAGTAACGGTCGTCGCCATCCAGCCAGGTAATGAAATCGCCTTTAGCTGCCCTTAGCCCAGAATTGCGATTATTAGATACACCCAAATTTTTTTCGTGAAAGATTAACTTTATTAGCTCAGGATGTTTTGATTTGATTAGTTTTATTACATCCTGCGAACCGTCACCTGAGGCGTCATCACATATAATAATTTCAAACGGCTGTACCGTCTGAGTCAAAACACTTTTAACGGCATCAAACAGGTATTTTTTTTGATTGCATGAGGTGATTATAACACTTATTTTTTGGCTCATGGAAAATGACTTTTTGTAGATTTACGTCGCCCGGATTTTGCTAAAACAGCAGCACCGCCGAGTTGTTCATATTGTAATTCCAGCTTACGATACATCTGATTTAGTTTATGCCTAAATATTATGTTGATTGATATTTTGAACACTGACTGCAAGATAAAACCAATTTTATCCAAGCTATTTAGATGATGCAGCCTGCAGATGAATCTGGAAATCTTATGACTTAAACTCTGTTTCGTCGCATCAGACCGAAACTCTCGTATCCATTTCTGATAAAGCTCGGTATAGTATTCATGTAACTTACAATGGGCAAGTTTCTGCCGCTGTTTTTCCATTAGTAATTCAAAAAAACTGCCCTGTTCATGGTATATGACAGCATCTATAACCATAGTAAATTCATCCGCTTTTAATAATAGTTGAACCCAATTATCTTCATGCAGGATATCACAAGGCATTTTCGCAAATCCCAGTTCATTCATTCTTTTAACAAACTGGGATTTCTTAAATGCGTAGCCGGCACCTGCTAATGAATTAGTAAAGAAATATGGAGTCGCTAAAAAAGCAGAAAATCTATACTTGAAATCCGATTGTTTTTTCAAGGGGTAAATTCGTCCACCAGCAACAATTATCTTGTTGTATTCAAGTGCATTGATAAGTCGGTTGAGTGCCCCCTCTTCCGGGACTATGTCCGCATCAAAAAATGTAATCAACTCATGACGTGCAGATTTAACAAGAGCATTCCAAGCATTGGGTTTTCCGGCTGCACTCTCAATCAGTTCAATTCGATTATCTATTAAACGTTTTTCAAGGACAATGGCGCCTGTATTGTCAGTACATCCATTGATACATACCAGAATCTCCCCCACAGTGGATTCAGGAAATTGAATCAAAATATCCAATAGTCCACCTATGCTTTTTTCTTCGTTGTATGCAGGGATACATATTGACGTTATTGAGTGATTGAGTACCATATAAATTGACGTTTTATGAACCTCTAAGCTTTAACCCGGATTTCTCACAATGCTTCTGCTGCGAAAACTTATCTCACTTAAATTCAAAGTCTTAACTTGCCTCTCGAACTTAATGTGTCTCGACACACTGTCGTCCGCTCATCTGCGTTAAGTCATTGAATCTAAGCAAGCTAAGCTTTCTCGCTACAAAGTGTGTGAAAAAACCGGGTTAAGTAACCGTTTATGCGGTTCATTCTTAAAAACATCTGCCATTCCTTATTAATAAAATTGAGGTTCCACCATGAAATTTTCATCTGCCTAATGTTAAAGCTCTCCTACTAGGGAAGTGTATAATGAACCACTGAATTGATCTGTCCCTATGGAATCAGGTCAATTCTTGACTATTAAGTTTCTCAATTTTGATATAATTTTCGCAAGACAAAGGCGACAGGGACGTATTGTTGTTGAATACGATAATTGTTTCCAGGAATAATCAAAAAGTGTCTCAGGAAAGTTGAGTTCTACTGTAGGTAATTTCAATTGTTCCACAGAGCTGTTCTCAACAAATATTAAATTGCCTGTGTGGCAAACAGGCGTATATCCTTTTTTCGCACCGAGATCAACTGTGGAAGAGAAACTAGAACCTAATACATTTTGACTTCTGTGTGTTTGGTAAATTCCTACCGGAATACTGGAGTTAATTTCAATGATGACGACAGTTGGGAAAAAATTGCGAAAACTTCTCCAAATTTCCCAATCATATGAATCAATATCAATACTCAATACTTCAAATGTTTTTTGTATTCTGGTTGAATTAAGTAAATTATCCAATGTGTTCTTTCCATCTGGTTCAACATATGTGTGAATGAGTTCTACTTGTTGGGAGAACATCTTCATGTTCTTCTCTAAAATTTGAAATTTGTCCTGATCTCCTTCGATGTAAACCCCTTTCCATCCCAGCTCTAACAAATGATAAGTATTGCTAAGATGTTTTCCGTCCCAAGCCCCAAATTCGACAAAGGATCCGGCGCTGATTTGAAGTCTTTGAAGTATCTCCTTCAACACACCGTCTTCACCATTTTGGCTATAAATGTTCTTCCTGTATGCACTTAAACTAGACATGTAATTCTCTCTTTTGAAACCCAACCTGCATGATGATTCGAGTTACCACTTTTGTGGCAAATTATTTAGCCCAAAATCTCGCGCTATTACTAGGATGTTGATGCCTGGTCAATCCTTGGTTGTTAGGTTCTGAATTTTTCTTTTTACCGTGCTTAATAAAGGCTCGTTACGTTTTCTCGTCAGCTCAATGAGCTGTTCATAAGTTGAGGTTGGATAAAACTGCTTACCACTATTTCCCCATTGAGATGGATCTCTGAAAGCTTCCAAATTATGCTTTTTTGTCAAAAGACTTAAAATGGACTGGTCATGTCTGTGTTCTTTGAAGTCGGGATAGTTTGGATTCCCGCACTGATTCTCCAGATTGGTAATCAATCTCTCATCTTGACTATAATGCAAGAACTCATTAATAAAGTCCATTGTGAAATTTGTTTTTTTCCACAAACTGAAACCACCTAAGCGTTGATTGCTATTTGTATATTTCGGACTTTCACAATCCAGCAACATGAAGGCGTCTTTTTTCGTCCAAACCCGTTCTGGGAGTCCCCGAAGCTCAAAAACAATAATTTCCTGCCCAGTAGTTAAACTGATTTCAATTAGCGGAGTGATCGGTTTAATAAAATAAGAACCTGAGTCGCAATAGAACAAAAAGTCGTCGGTTTTCATAATTTCTAATGTTTTTTTTATGAAATATGGTTTCCATAGCCAACATCCATTGCCTTTTTTCTGGCTCAAGATTTTTTTATTTCTTTCATAGAAATCCCGATCAATTTCTTTGGGGGAATATGAAATGACTTTATCAAATAATCCCACTTCTTTTCCAGTTTTGCTATTCAATTCTTGGCTTTTGCGAAAAACATTGTTAGCGTAGTTGATTAATATGTTCATTTTAAACCGATCGTTTTAAGCACCGAGGATAATTAAATTATCAGACTTCATACAGGGCATTTTGCTTCAAAAACCATGGTTTCGAAAAGAGCCATTTCTTCATCCTCAACGATTTTTCCATGAGATTCTATCCCCCTTAGATGCTCATTTTCTGATTCGTTAGGAGAACACCTTTTTATGTTCGTGAAACCTGTATCTTGCATTGCCATTTCCATTAGGTCGCTATCATACAAAAATTGATGCCCCCAATTGCGAAATGCGTTATTGATAACAAAGGAAGCTTTATAAACGCCTACTTGAGTCAAAAATTTATCTGTAATCCATTTAATGTATTTGTCATTTAACGGTTTATCATTGAGATTATATAGGCCAATAAGTCTTTCAAGATCTGGTGTCGCAATTCGGATGATTCCACCAGGCTTTAATATGCGTTTACACTCCTGTAACATGAACAAACCCTCATGCCAAGAAATATGTTCAATCATATGCTCGCTAAAGACATAATCAAACACGTCATCATTAAGTGGAAATGGTTTCGTTGCGTCAAGGAACGCGATACGATCTGACTGAGGATCAATATCTGTGCATAGCCAGTCATCATGAAAAGTTGAACCAGCACCAAGCTGTAGTTTCTTTACGTCAGCAGTCGCCAAATAGTTTGTTATAATCCTGTTGCGTCTATATCTCTTTGATAATGTTAAAATCTCTTTTGCATAACGTACCAGACCAACAATCGTATGAGATCGCTTAAAGACCTGCCAAATATTCATTTTTCCTCCTATCATGACATTAACGAGCCTAACCGTCGCGAATCAGCCGGGCGCCTTTTAGCGTCGGCTGAAGTTGCTTTGTTAAGCCTATTTTTCATAATCCCAATACTCAAAATCCTTCTTCAATAGCGAGTAAACAATTTCCTTAGTCTGCTGGTTGTAATAATGTTCAAATTCATAGATTCTGTTTGATGTGTTTGCTTTTTTATTAGTGAAACTAAATCTATAAGCAATATTCTTTTCCTTACAAATCATATTCAATTTTTCAATAACCTTCTCCAAATCATCGGAAAACTTCTCTATTCTCCCCACAAAATCAAGTTTAGCCTATTCTACAAAATTATATTGGAATAAAGGGCTGAATCCTTCTGATACATAATCAGTTTGATTTTGAATTCTCCAATGATGTGGCATCCTTTGTTTAACCCAGGAAGAAAAGGATAATGATCTGTAAAGCTCCATATTCTTATGATATTCATACCAGGAGATACAACGATCATACGGATTTCTTACGAAAGAAAATACGAATAAATTATTTAAGTCATATTTTTGGCTTAAAATTGAAGCCCTTTGGTGATTTTCATAAATAATTAGCGAGGAAGTATTTTCTTGATCTCTGTTTTTTCCTAATGCAAGAATATTAAGGATTGATTTACTTGCATTTTTTGGGATTGAAATAAATACCCCAATCCTGACTCCACTATTGTTAATGTGTATAACGTTCCTATTATCCAACAATGTTTTCACTAAATTTCCGAGATTGATCATTTTTAGCCTTTTCTTGCAGAGGCCTTGACAGAATTAATAATTATTGTGTTAGACAGGATCCGCCTATCACATTGGTTAATTTTTCTGAATCACCAAATTATTTTATGCTTGTGCTTACTTATATTCTGAAATAGACGTATTCCTATTATTTACAAGTTGCTTATGCGACAAGGTGTAATCTATCATTTTTTCAGATTTCTGTCTTGTTATTGTTTAAAAGTTTTAGGAAAAGAGTATGAGAGAGAATTCACCGCGTCGAATTTCTCTTAGTAAGAGCATCGCGATAAATTACGTTTTTCATTCGTGTTAATTTTAACCGGCGTAGCTACCTGAGCGTAGACGTGTTCGCATGATTCGCTTGTCTCGTCGTAGTCACGTAGGACGTAGACAGATGGTGAACTTAACCGGCTACGCCGGGATTTTTTTATCGCAACGATTGGCAAAATCAGTCCTGCATGCGGGACTTTACTCTGAACCTCCTATACCA
>JAJFLO010000293.1 GCA_021772675.1 Verrucomicrobiota bacterium
ATTGATAATGTATTGAAATTAGGATAGTTATATCAAGCCTATGAAAGTAATGTTGCATATCGGCAAGAAATATCAGATTTAAAGAAGAGATTTAGGGCTGAACAAATATAGCTACCTCTACTTTCTGAATGAAAATCAGTGCTCAATGAAATGATTTACTCATCTAATTTAAAACTCTTATGATTAATCTGTGTAAATTAGCCTGGATTATGCATATAGTTTTGTGATGAGAGTCATTAAATTGCGTGAAATCAATGAGTTATGAATATTATTCGCGTGCAGAAACAGTGAACTATTTCGAACCCGTAAAACTTTATAACTCGTTGATATTATGTGATATAATGACTCGTAATAGAAAGTTTATGAATAATCCAGGTTAGTTCCCATAACAAAAATATTTCTGAATTATTCTGTTTCATAAAGAAATTCATTGTGCTCATGAGTTGACCAGCTATCGATTTATTTTTCCCAGCTGGCTCATTTTCCCATACCAGTTCGTCACGAGTTTATTAAAAAAGTAGATACCAACCAATATGCCAAAATATTACTTACCAGAACACATGTTCCCTTAATAACAGGTTTTCCGTGACAGGGATTAGTTCAAAAACTTCGCTCAAATATATTATTCTTGGTGGTATTTCGCCCTATAACGCCGTACAATCGCCAACACAATTTGGCAGCAGGTTGGGGGAGGTTATTGCGTGAAGAGCAGTCGTATCAAATGAATGATTTGTTGCCAAAGCCCATGTTAATCCGCCATCCGTGGAACGTCCTATTTTGCCGCCTCCAACCGCGATCCATGTGCGGTTACCATCCGAGACTATTGCCTTTGGAATTACTTATTTCTTAAGTTGATGGCATTGGATTGGCACCAATTTTATGTTAGAAAAATTCGATTTTTTTATTTATCTACGGTAATCCTCCAGAAATCCTCGCTTTTTGATACGTTTCACAAATTCTTCGGCAAAAATTTGATGTGCGTCTTCATTAGGATGCCCCTCCCACTGACTTACTCGAAGGACTTGTTCATTATATTTCTCAAAATATGGTTGAGCCGAAATGACATCCATTTTTGCGATTGTCATTAATTTTTCACCTATTTGGGAAATCCAATTTCCATTCGCCCCTAGTTTAGGAGCTTGATGCAACACCATAGAAATGACTGGGGGAAGTCCCCGGGCGATCACTAGTTGATTTAATTGCTCAACATCTTCACCAAAACGACGTTGGTAACCGTTAAAATCCTTTAGAATATCATCGATAAAATTCAAGCGTAAACCAAATCGAAGCAATAAATCATCATAACTTTTATGAAAGAACTTACCTGAAAGTGTTCGCTCAATCATATATGATTTTAATGCTTTGGGTAATGGAATGGGATAAGCGAATCGTCTTTTGTTTGTCTTTTGCCCCTCGTTGGCCTCCAAAAAATCATTTAAACAGACTCCATAAATCACCAAATCAGGCTTTAGTGGAATTAGGAATTTATTGACTACATTGAGTACCTGACTGCTATTATTGCCACATACTCCCAGATTCAATGTTTCCACACGGTACTTCTCACACAGCACTTTTTCGATCAATTTTGAATATGTCATCTCTTGCAAAACACCTGTGCCATAAGTCAATGAATCACCAATAATCATAATACGAAATATATCATCATCTTTAATCGGAAATGGTATCGTCCGTCGCATGTTATCATTGTTAAATATATGGAGAATATTGTGCCAATAATAGGCTACTCTTGCTCCCTTGATCTCTACTGGACGTTTTTTCCATTCCTCTGGCATGATCAACTTTTTAGTTTTGGACGAAGAGTTCTTTGTGCTTCTGAATCTTTGTTGGACGTTTAGATAAAGCTCAAACGTGATCAATACGAGACCGATTGAAGAAATGCAAAGAATCAATTTAAAATAAATACTCAACTGAGTTTTTATTGAATCGGTAGTGTTGATATTTTTCTTCATTTTTTTTGGACAAGACCTGATTTAGTGCGTTTTTTCCCGCTATTTCATTGGCAAATAGATAATCTACCCCTATACATTGTTGTTTATATATTTTCCATTTTGTGAGGCATTTATTCCGAAATTTGATTTTAGAACGAACGGTTGATCGGCACAATCTGAGATATAAACATAATGGCTAACAGCAGGAAATCGGGTATTAATTGGTAGTCTCAGGCGAGTTCCAGCCAGTCTCAGTAGATTAATTTTGTGCAATTAATCTTTATAAGTGTTTTTTTATAAGGATAATTGACACACCAAGCCCTCCGGCAGCAACTCCCTCGGTTAATGCCGAGGAGTGGCGCCTATTGCTGTTTGAGTGTATGCGTTTATTAGCATTTTTATATGCAGGGTTGCTTTAGAATTGTCTTTTGCCCAACTCATCCAACCATCCAACTAGGTCGACTCGCTTTCCAAAAAAGATAGCTCCCTCAAGCGTATGATGGCCATAATCATAAAAGTATTTCTCAAATTGATCATTTATGCTAAAACATCTCTTAGCCCTTTTATCACAGATATAGTCCATTCGATCAAGGATCAGAATTTCACGATATTTCCTTGCGATCGCTTCAATAGCAACATCAGATTCCCTAGGGGCAGCCTTCCGCGCCCTTGTAACAAATTGGGTATAATAGGCTTTGTCAATATCCTTAACGACCATAGAGGCGGATGTGTTACCATTAAGAGATCTTCCCAAATACCTTCTTTGAAGTAGTGCATCCGCAATGGTTTTGTTGTTATGGGTATCAAATTCAAAAATATTTTTCACTATCACAACGGTTTTATGGTCTTTTATAAGTTTATGCACTACTTGTTCCAGCTCACTTAAATCATTTTTACTGTAACGCGAAATAAGCATCACTATATCTGATTGTTTGTAGTTTGGAGCGGAAAATAGCGCTAAGGGCATTTTATTTAAACTTGAAATTTCGGCACCATATCGCGCAGTTTGAAAATGGGCTTTGGCATAATCGCTATGCATCAAAACGTTATATATGTCCTTTGAATGTGATTTTCCAACTAAAAGTAGATTTTGTCGTCCATCATCTTTTGTGAACCATAATTGCTGATCATATTCACCTGTGGCAATATCATATCCTACATCCTTACTTAGTTTGTTCAAGTACTTCCAACTTTGTCTTCGTAAAACGCGATTATCTGGCTGGTAGTTGAATAATTTGGTATACACACTCCGTTGCTTAAAGCCATCATAAAAATGCCCAGCAGCACCAATTCCAATAAACACGACCGATCCAGTGAGTGAAAATATAAAAATTCCCTTTCGCCCAAATGTCCTTTTGTTTCGGAATGGTTTTTCAACAAATCTCCAGCTTAGGTAGGCAAATAGGAATGTAAGTATAGTCAGACCTGAGAAAACCAAAAATCCAGGTTCAGAAAAGCTCTGGTAGCGAACAAAAGCGAATAGAGGTTGATGCCATAGATATGCACTGTAACTTATCAACCCGATTGCTACCAATGGTTTAGTACTTAATAATCTACCAATTATTGTTTGAGAAGACGAAAATATAATTATCAACCCTGTGCCAATGGTTGGCACCAAAGCATAGAGACTCGGAAATGGAATATTCTCATCGAATACAAAAATTGCATAACCTATCATCAATAAACCGATCACCCCAAACATCTCACCAACCAATTTATGAGATAGAAGTTTTCCGATGGTTTGTTTTCTATACAGAAAATAAAATGCGATACATGCACCAATAGCAAGCTCCCACCCTCTTGTTGGCAATAGATAAAATGTAGCCGTAGGCCTATGGTGCGCCCCCCACTGAGCAGTAGCAAGACTTATCCCGGCAATGAGCATAAACATGCTGAGAATCCAACGTCTTCTGTATCGCCACATTAACATTAGGAAGAGTGGAAAAAGAACATAGTACTGTTCTTCAACTGCAAGACTCCATGTATGTAAAAGAGGTTTCAACTCACTTGGCGCATCCCAATAGCCAGCCTCGCGCCAAAAAAGAATGTTGGAAGAAAAGGACGAAACTGCTATCAGGCTACTGAAATAATCCTTTATGTCACTTGGCATTAATAGGAACCATGCAAATGGAAGCGAAACCAACATAACCCAAAAAATTGCGGGGAGAATACGCCGTGCGCGTCTTTCGTAAAAGTTTATAAGGGAAAAAGTACCTTGCTCCATTTCAGAAAGAATGATTGTTGTTATCAAATACCCACTGATAACAAAAAAAACATCCACACCGACAAATCCACCGCTATAGGTCGAAAATCCCGCGTGAAACAATATTACTGGTATTACTGCAATGCCTCTTAAACCGTCAATTTCTGGACGATATTTCATTTACTTCCTTATTATTGCTACAAAACCAATACCGATGGGGTTATTTCTTTAAATGGAGTATTTACATGACTGACTTAACCCCAATATGTTGTATTTTTGATTTACGGTAGCAATGAATATAGGCATTATAAATCAATATATACCGACTGCCATCAGGTTTTCGACAGGTTTCTGTAAAACGATTGCCTGGAATGACAAACGAATGTCGAATAACCTACTGCTTGCAGTATATTAACTCACATTTTAGGTTTGAAGACGTGACAAAAAAACGAAAAACAATCAGTTTATTTAATTGCATAACCTGTTGAATGGCAATATATTAAATACACAACAACTTAATATAAAACACCATCCAACAGGAGTAAATATGCAAATAAATTTAACACCGGTAACTAATGCACTATCTAAAGAGTATGTTTATGTCGACAATG
>JAJFLO010000294.1 GCA_021772675.1 Verrucomicrobiota bacterium
AACGATTAAACGATCCCACAGTCGCAGGTTACCTGCTGCGAGGATGTCGTGGTTGAGTTGCGATAAAATCTGACGCAAACCTGAGCGCACTATCGATGAGTTAATTATTTCCAGTTCCTAAGGGCGGTAGATACAGCAGCCTCCTGTAATTCAAAATAAAAAAAGAGCGAGTAGGGTAATTATGGGTGAACTCTGAGAAGCGCTCTGACATGGCGATATGTCTGTTGGAGTTGATCCGCCGCGGCGCGATGTATAGTATAGCTAAATGAAAAACCACTGCTCAAGCAGTGAACCCCAACAAGCGACATATATATTGCTTTATCCAAGATACCCAGAATTATACGAATTGTTATGTGATTTTATCAAATTCAATACCTCACCTGGATTATGCATAAAGTCTTTGATGAGAGTTATTAAATTGCGTGAAATTAATGAGTTATGAATATTGTTCGCGTGCAGAAATAGTGAACTATTTCGAAACCGTAGAACTTTATAACTCATTGATATTATGTGATATAATGACTCGTAATAAAAAGTTTATGAATAATCCAGGCTAAGAAACATTCACCCATAATTGCTGGAGCAAGTACCATTTAAAATTATCATTAATAATAAAAACTCCACACCATGGAAAAAATAATTTACCATGCACTCTCGTATGGTTAAAACATGGTTAATATATGTAGGAGGTTAAATCAATGAGATGGAGAGCAATGCAAGGGGCAAAGTTAAAAACTAAAAACGCAATTTTGAATATTCCGAGATACGAATAAACAGCGATATTGAACGTTTCTCTGGAGATTTTGAACCATTTACTCTGAACTCGATATATCCAGTCTCCGGCAAATGCAAGACCTGATGCTGAAACAATTAGCAACACAAGGTCAATAATTGTCCACCATGTAAGAAATGTTTTGAATTCCTGAATATCCATAATTCTCCTTTTTAATGTAAAAAATTACTTATTTTATCGGACAGGTATGACGTCAATAAGAAACTATGATTCCGTGCCACTTCAAGTTTTATTATTATTTTCCTATTCTCTGCTACCAACAACGTCAAAGAGAGACCGGTAGAATTAGGGGGGGGGGCTATAGGCAATATTACGGTAGGCCTCTCGATGATTAACTACCATACCGCGTTCGATTTCGGAGCCAGAGATGCTTCCATATAGTCTAGTGAAAACCCATGAACTAACCAGTTTAATCGCTTTTATTCTGGCATAGAACTCCTATTTCTATAAAATACGAAAACACCAGAATCGTGTCCTGAATTGCGAATTATATCAAGGACAGGCACTTGATCTGAAGCGCCGCCTACACGGTTTACAATTGGATTAAAGATTTCCTGAACTGTAAAGATATTTTCATTTACATTTTGTAAACTCTCCATGAATGCACTTGCAAAAATCGAATGGCCTGTGGCTCCGCCGGAATCAACGACAGGTTCATTGCCGCCACTGGCCATCAGCATTCTGCAATGGCTTGACATCATTTTCTTCAGGAAAATTTTCCTGTTATCTTCGCGGTCAAGTGAAACGCTTGCATCTCTATAGGTGCGACCGGATAACGTACCCGAATAACAACTGTCTGAAACAACCAGTATGCTTTTGGCGTCAATTCCTTTTATACTTTTTGTGATAGATGAAGAAAGAATCCAATTTGTGGAATCTTCTTTTTCTGCATCCACAGGGAGCCAATACGCAGCATCTGTCTTCTTATCGTAAAATCCATGTCCGGCATAATAGATAATAAGTTTGTCGTCTTTCTTAAGTGTCTTTCTATATCCATTTAGTTTGCGAAGAATATCACTTCTGGTGGCATCGGTTAACTCAATTGTTTTGAAATTGAAGTCGTTTTTTAAGATTTTGCCTACTTCCTTGGCGTCATTTACTGCTGTTTTTAATTTATTTAGATATATATAATCATTATTGCCGACAAGGAGAGCATAATATTTTCCTTTGGGAGTTATTTCGTTTGCTGCTTCAAGTCCCGTTCTTGTAACAAGTTTTACGGTTTTATTTCCAGCGTCATCATAAGCGGCAACCCTCAAGAGGTTTTCACCCTTTTTTAGCGATAAGTCATGCGAAAATTTTCCATCGATATCAGGTTTAACAGGTATCCCATCAACGCAGAGTAAGGCAATATCTGACGGATTGGTTGCTTTTCCTTCCAAGATTGTCGTCGAATCCGATTCAACGACATCAATTTCAGGTCCGCGTGTATCACTCTTTTGAATTGCGGTTCCTTCTTGTACAGTGTGTTTCATTTTAGCCACATTACCGAATTTATCTTCGGCGGTAATGAGAATCTTTTTCTTATTTTGTGCAAGAAAAATGCATACGGAGAAATTACCATGTTTATCAAGCTCAGCAACTTCGCCATCAACCGTAACTGTTTTTACTCCCGATGCATCAACCGCATAACCATAAATGATTTGGGGAATCGGTTCTGATTCTCTGATTTTCATTGCTCGTTTTCGTCTTTTTCCTATATGGATTTCCGGTTTAATTGTGTCTTTTCCTGAACTTTGCTCCTGAACGACCATATAGTTATAATTCGCCTTATGCCCATGCTCATCTTCAGCTTCAACCCGGATATCAGTTGTAACTCCTGTGAGTTTTACCTTACTTTCAAAAACGCCATCAAATCTAATGCTGGTGGCTTCTCCATTGACTGTTAATTTGGTAATCTTCGAATCGTCAAAGATTTTGCCTCTAACCTTGTGAGTTGAAAATGCTGAATGGAGAGCTCCGACTTTGTGTTTACTGCCAGAGGAAATGTATATTTCAGGTGCTTTTACATCATCCCCAGTTGGTTCTGGTATTTCTACGGCCTCTTCTTCTTCCTCGATTTCTCCTTCAAATCCAGAGTTGAAGAAATCGTCGAATTCCTCTTTTTTCGCCTTCATTTCTTTTTTCTTTTTGGGATACCAGTTGTTTTTAATGACTCCCCAATGGAATCCGTCAGATCTGTAAATCCATTCAAGATCAAAATTTGAAAGGTCATAACCCTTAAGAATTTTCATGTTGGGCGGTAATAAATCTGTTTCATGCACATAAAGGTCTCCGTACTCCCAGCCATTTTTGGGAAAATGCCACAGATTTGTATTCTTAATTCCTACCATGCAGTTGTCCAGAAATCTTCCGCTAGACCCCTCGCCGAGAAATACGGGATTGCAATTTTCAAATAGGATGTGTTCAAAATGCAGATTTTCTGAAGCCTTTACGGGCCATTTCTTATCAGCGACAAGTATTGATCGTTCATTTTTCTTGCTAACTCTCCACTCTGTCAAAATACAATTTTTAACGGTTATATTTTCAGCAGATTTTATATAAAGAGCACCAGAAGGTGAACTCAATGTCAATTCTTCAATCTTAACATTGTCACTTTCGATTATATTGATTAATTGTGCTGCATTTACAGTGGTCTTTTCCACTTTGAGAATACACGTATGACGATTTGTCCCTCTGAGTGAAACCCCTGAGGGTAAAGTGATAAAGGATTGCCCATCATATGAAGAGATCACATAACGTCCCGGATAAACTAAAACAGTGTCTCCATATACAGCCTTATTAATTGCATCGGTTACTGAACTATATTTTTTGCTGCCATGCTCGTCCACTTCTAGAATCGTTGCGTCAAGTGTTATCACGGTAGCTGAGAGTATAAATAATATGAATTTTAAAAACATTTTCACCTTTTTTTTGTTTATAGTTATTTATTTCTTTGAAAAATTACAAATTATCACTATCCTATTTCATTGTCAAAAAAACGCATTTTTGGGCATATTCGTGGGATTTTAATCCTATTAAAAAAGCATCTTATTTTATAATTAAAAGGACAATGACATGAAAAAAACTATACTATTACTAATTTCTACACTGCTAATTACAGGATGCGCAAATCATCTGCGATATGAAACGCTCAACGATCCCCAAGTGATACGTTCTGAACCCGACAAGGAATATTTTATCAAGCTTGATGATAAATTTATTATCTCCCCAATTATTAATTTTGACATAGAACAACAGGAAACAATTACGGCAACGACAAGTGAAGATGTCACCAAAAGAGAAATCTATGTTCCCTATTCAGGGGGAAGAGAGTTTCTTGAAGTCCCGACAGGATTAATTATGTTTCCTGTTTCTTTAGTTATTAAAATCGTCGATGTTATTAGTCTTGGTTATCTACCAGACAGAGTAACAGATAAGCCAGCGAATTTTGCTTTTTCTGGATTGAATCCATTTTTAAACTGGGAAAGTGAAAAACGGTCTGAAAAGAAAAACCTTAAGACTATCAATAAGGTTATTGATGAAAAAGAGGAAGTACGCCGTGTCGCATCAAAAAATACTGAATTTACTGTTGCTGTTGAAGGGTTGGAGGATCAGACGTTTACAACCAACCAAAAGGGAGAGGCAGAAATTAAGCTTTTGACAAAAGCATTTATGAACAACTTAGGATCTATTAGAGAATTGGAAATTAGTGTAGGAGAAGAAAATAAGGGGAAAGATTCAAAAACATTAATCCTAGATAGAGAGCTGCGCCTGAAAATTGGTGAAGGTAAGAATCACATCATTAATTTCAATCGAGTACGGACACCCGAAGCTTTAGCGGATACGGTTTTAAAGATCGAAAAACTCGGGTTCAGAAAAACTGCATTGGATTTCGAACGCTTTCAGCTGAATAAACAGGATGATGATTTTAGACGCAAGTTTGATCAAGCCATTGCTCAGAAAGAAAAAACTTACTAATATAGTATCTGTCCCAAAATGACGAAAAGTAAACCGACCAATTCTGGCTGTCGTGTGGTTTCTTGACCAGACAAGAATGTTGAGTTTACTGTTGTTTAGCCAAATTTACACAAGATGACACTTCCGAGCAGACCTAATTTTCAATATGAGTGATCAAGTTTTCGATGGGGTTTGTGGAAATTCCTGTTTGAAAATAACAGGTAAACTGAAAGTCTACAGCTCGCGAAGTTTATTTTATTTTCAGTCATTCCCATAGCCTGCATTATGCATAAACTTTCTATTACAAGTCATCATATCACATAATATCAACGAGTTGTGAAGTTCTTCGAGTTCGAAATAGTTTCCACAACGGCGGATTTTCAACACTATTTCTGCACGCGAATGAAATTCATAACTCACTGATTTCACGCAATCTGATGACTCTCACTACAAAAGTTTATGAATAATGCAGGCTAGTTTATCATACCAGCAAATGGGTGTTCATAGAAGATGTTGAAATTAAGGTAACGTAGCACTGACTAGCGCTACCGGTTTGTTGGAGTTCTCACAACTTCAGTTGTGTTCTTTTATCGTCAAAAAAGGACAAGAAAAGTAGTGAACGCCGACGTTATTTTAATACCACTCTCGGGTATGTTGTCCTAACAAAATCCGTGGTAAAAGAAACATGTTTGTCGTCGACGAATTGTCTCATCCGGATTATCCCAGAAATCGGCTGTGTCGAGTCCAATCGTTTTTCAAGGAGTTTCATCTCCGGTACGCAAGGCAGTTGATTTTCGAGTATAAGAGAAGTAACGGGGGGTAAATGGGGTTTTTGGGTTTTGAAAACCATAAACGATAACTAGAGGCTACGGATATGTATTAACGACGATGTGAGTTTCACCCCATTGAACTACGGCGGAATTAACTAATTTGCTTTTATCATTGTTACCAGGTGAATTTGTATCGACCTGCATGATCTTAGCTCCCCGAGTCACTAGGGTATTACGTTTTATAGAACTGAATGGACCCGATTCTCTCGTCGCAGATTTTAACAAATTCTCTAATTCAGACTTGTTTGTACACGCGATAACTTGCACAATATCCCCACCAAATGGTTCAGCAATTTCGATCTCAAAGCCGCTTCTATCACCCGGAATTTCAATATTTGAATCTTGAGAAATTGCTGTATTTCTGCTAAAGGTATTAGGAAATAGCATCATTGTGCTGCCATCAATAAAATGATCTAAAACAGCGATATGGCAATCGGCATCAGAACGGACTAAAAAACTAATCTTTTCTCCATTTGCAAAATTACTTCTGCCACCTTTAACCCACAACTCAATTTTAATTTTTTGATCCGGAATTTTATCAATGATACTTTTTACAGAAGTGAGGTTGTCTTTCGACTTCTGGGTATTCTGTGGTAATATTTGAGATGTAACTATTTCTTTTATGCGGGAAGCAGGAAGTATCTGATTGGTCCCTGCTGCTGATATAGGAATTGTTTTGGACACCGGATAGGTTTGTCCACCATTAAAAAGAATCAACCTTCCCTTCACAGTTACTTCAGGAAATTCATAAAAATATTGCCCTTTAAATATACCGTCAATACTTTGGATACTTATTTCTGGGCTGCTGCCATTATCGTCAAGAATCCGAAGGCTTTGCAGTTTTTTTTCTTCCATCATCGTACTTATCTGATCACGAGTAATCAGCTTGAAGAACTCCGTCTTCAAAACGGCTTCTTCAACATTGCTTTGAATGATACGTGATAACGTACTAATTCCTTCATTGTCTGGATGGCCACAGGGAAATTCACCAACAGCAATCTTAAAGTCTCTTTTTTCTGTCTTTTCAAATACTAATCCTTCTAACTCATTTATGAAAGTTTGATAGTATGATCTAATGTCAGTTTTTGCGTCGGCCGTTGCAGATTTTGTGTAAATTGAACAGAGGCAATGTATCAATAAAAATACGGCTATATTGCGATGAATTAACCGTAGCAAGGGCCCCAAGAATATTAGATTTTTTGTGGATATATCCATGATTTGACTAAGAAATGGAACTAACCTGAATAATTCATTAGTATCCTGCTGCGAGCCCTATTCTCTGCTCAAATAAGCCGATTAACTCAATTTTACATCCCCGTGAATGAAAATTCACTTTCACTGTGAAATTTTCTCTAATCAATTTATTATGAGCGAGTTAAGTGCTCTCGCGACGAATCGCATGAATTAATCAGGCTAATCAGTTAAGTTTTAGAATCAAGTTATTTAATTAGGCTATAGTCCGGACGCCTAAAGAATTGTTTGAAGGTTATTCCTTTAAAACTAGATAGATTTATGATTTACTATCACTAAAAAACTGACACCTGAAACAAAGGTTTTTATTTCATTAATAAGGTCGTACAATGGGTTAGAAAGTTGCTCTTAAAAACGTCGTTGAACACCCACTTCTCTATTTCTTCAAGAGGATCTCATTACAATACTTCATGAGTCATTTTTGAGCTGCGACTGAATTGTATATATTTTATGAACTCATTTATCTATGTGAAAGGCTTGTAGTGATTCTGATCCAACAAGAGGGACAAGTGTGCGTTTTTGGCACGCAAGACACATTTTATTCAGCCGCGGTCAATTACTGCACGTAAAAAAGATAGACTTTTTAGCCTGGGTAAACGCCCCCATGCTCATGCAGTCCCAAAAACAAATTGATTTCGAGCACTCAATTTGTTTATATTCAGGCACAAGCGAATTAACTCAATTTATAACACAGCGCCACTGTAATCTATAACCATATTTTTTTCAAGGGCTTCCATTTTTTAATTTCAAGAAGCCTTCGCTGAAGGAATCAGTATATCAAGAAAGTAGTCGAATGCATTGGTGATGCTTGACGACAATTCATTAGAAAAAAATCCAAATAAAATGAGATATGTCTCAAGCCAATTTGAGAATTAAAAGGACGAAGCCAGAAGGTTCACAAATTTTCCTCGTGCAATAGTATAGAAATTGAGGGTTGACATGTTAAACACTGTTGTCATGCCAAATTTAAAATTAGTGTTTCTAACTTATCTCAGACACCAGCTGATGACAATTTTTTAGGGATTCCTTGAGTTCCTTTACATTTATGGGTTTGCAAATAAATCCACTCATCCCCGCCTCAAGACACCGTTCTTTAACTCCCTTCATCGCGTTGGCCGTCATCGCAATGATCATTGGCCGTTGTTCAATTGACCATTTCCTTTGAATCTTTTTTGAAGCTTGAATTCCATCCATTTCAGGCATTTGAATGTCCATAAATATTAGATCGTATGGTTGTCTTTCTAGTGCTTGAATTGCTTCTATCCCATTATTCGCGATATCTATTTTATAGCCCATTTTAGCCAAGATTTTCATCGCAACTTTTTGGTTGACCAAATTGTCCTCGGCAACGATTATACGTAATGGGAATTTTTTGGCAAACGAATCATCAATCTGCTGGATGTTGGGTTTCTTTGATGGATCAATGTGTCCTATTATCGTAATAATAGTGCTAAGAAGCTGAGATTGTCTTAGGGGCTTGTATAAAATCCCTGAGCAGAGATTATCAGATATAGTCTTTTTATCTAAATTTGTTGAGGAAAAAAAGATTATAGGAAGATCGTTTGACGTTTTCAGTTCGCGAATTTTATTTGCTAATGTTATCCCGTTCATTTGAGGCATTTGTATATCCAGAATGGCTAGGTCAAAAATATCGCCGCTGCTTAGTTGTTTCAGGGCTTCATCTCCAGAAGATACCGCGTGTGGCTGCATGTCCCACGACGATAGTTGTAATGTCAAAATTTTACGATTGGTTTCATTATCGTCCACAATCATGATCCGCTTGCCAGCGAGTATCGCAGGGTCAAAATTTAATTCATGAAAGGAAGGACAAACACACGGTTTGGCAATGATGGTGAAATGAAACGTCGATCCTTTCTCAACCTCGCTGTCAACCCACATTTTCCCACCCATCAATTCTACCAGACGCTTACAAATTACAAGTCCAAGTCCAGTACCTCCATACTGACGAGTAGTGGAGGAATCTACCTGACTGAATGACTGGAATAATCGTTCTCTTCTATCAAGCGGAATGCCAATTCCTGTATCTCTAACAGAAAAATGAAATTCATAATCAGCATTGTTGTGTTCCAGTTCTTTTGCTGAGACGGTGACGATGACTTCTCCTTTCAACGTAAATTTAACAGCATTGCTTAGAAGGTTAACCAGGACCTGACGCAATCTGCTTACATCTCCAATGAGTCCTGACTGAATTTCCTCATTGATGCTGTAGATTAAGTCCAGATTTTTTTTTGCAATCACCGAACCAAATAAGTCCAGTGCGTCTTCTACACAGTCCAATAAATTAAATTTTTGAAATTCCAATTCCATCTTACCTGCTTCGATTTTTGAGAAATCCAGTATATCGTTAATTACTGTAAGCAGGCATTCACCACTCGTACGAATCGTATCAACAAAGTCCATCTGTTCAGGCGATAAATTGCTGTCGTACAGCAAACTTGTCATTCCCATTACACCGTTCATTGGCGTACGTATTTCATGGCTCATATTTGCAAGGAATTCAGATTTTAAACGTGTTGCTTCTTCCGCCTTCTCTTTTGCTAATCGCAACGAAATCGTTTAGCCCCCCCCCTGATTTTGTCCTGTAATCCTTCTCGTTTTTTGAATGGGGGAAATGTGGGATACTATGATGGAGCATTGAATTGCTATGCAATTTCACTCAAAAAAAAGGGGATGCTTCATGCCAAGGAGAAA
>JAJFLO010000295.1 GCA_021772675.1 Verrucomicrobiota bacterium
AAGGAATGTAGAATCATGAAGTTTTTTCCTTCGTCATTCATAATTCCTTGTTCGATATTCGATATTCAATTTAAATGAAAGGAATATTTTTTAACAAAAGTGTAAACTACTTTTTCGAGCTTAGCGTGAAGCATCCCTAAAATTCGATAAAAAATTTACGTTCTGGAGAAGATTGATAAATAATGATACAAATATTAACAGGTTGTTACGGAAGATGGAATCCACCTGAATCAAACCAAATTGAATTGGATCTAGGATGCGGCAAAGGTGGATATTTATTATTGTTAGCAAAGCTCTTTCCAGAACGCTTGATACTGGGTGCGGACGTCATGCTGGGGCGACTGCGAAAAATACAAAAAAAAATTGATCGTGGTAATATTAAAAATGTTCAACTTCTTCGTGTTAATGCATGGAATTTGATCGGTTATTGTCTGCCGGACCACACTCTCTCTAGAGTGCATATATTGTGTCCGGATCCATGGCCAAAAGCAAGACATCGATCGAAACGATTGGTTACCTCAGAATTTTTAGGACGACTCGCCCAGAAATTAATTCCTGGTGGAACACTTCATTTATCGACCGATGACGATCAGTATAATACATTTATGATGGATGCAATTGCTCAATTGCCTTGTTATCAAAAAACCAACCAAGGCATCAATGATGTTATTCATTGTAAAACTGATTTTGAATTACGATTTGAAAAAATTGGATTGAGCGTAAATCATCAGGTGTTCGTCAGAGTTGTTTAGTTCTATGGACGATGATAAAAGAAAAAAAATAAGAGTTTTGATATTTTTTTGTGTCTGTAGTGCTCTTGCGGTTTGGATATTGATCAGACGGCATTCAATCGTTTCTCAAGATACAGGTTTAAAAAATTGGTATAACGAAGAAACATTGCTGTTTTATGGAATCCCCGTCACTATAAAATTTTACCCAGATAACCAGGTGCTCGGACAAAAAATATGGGACTTCTTGGATGAAATAAATAAAGTGTTTAACGATTACAATAACACCAGTGAGATTGGAGTTATAAATGATAGGAAAAGCGATGATCCTATCATGGTGTCACTGTCACTTAAAGAAGCAATCACCAAGTCTATAGAAATTTATAAACAAACAGATGGTACGTTTGACATTTCTGTGAAATCTTTGAAAATGCTGTGGCAGGAGAAGGAAAAAGAGAATGTGCCTCCTACCGAGAACGAAATCCAATCCGTACTAGCCTACTGCGGATTGGATAAAGTAACACTTGAAGATAATGTTCTTAAAGCATCCTCGAATGATATAAAGTTTGACTTTGGAGGAATAATAAAAGGAATCGCGGTTGATTCAATCATATCAATGTTAAGGAAAAATGATGTCAAATCTGCATTGATTCAAATTGGTGGTGAAACGGCTGTATTTGGGATGTCTCCCCAAAAAAGGCCGTTTGTCATTGGAATACAAGATCCTGAAAATCTAAACCGACACTGGAACTCTGTCACTGATCAGGGGAATGGATTGTCTATATCAACCAGCGGAAATTATAGAAATCCAATGCAAATAGGTAATAAAGAGTATTATCACATTATTGATCCAAAATCAGGATGGCCGGTTGATAACAAGATTTTGTCAGTCAGCGTTGTTTTTCCCAGTACAGGGAAAAATTGGTTGGCAGATAGTCTAACAACGGCATCAGTGGTATTGGGTTCGATAAAGGCGATGCCAATTATAGAACAATTCGGTGGAGAGATATTTTTTTTGGTTGATGATCAAACAACTATTCGGGAAATCAAGAGTAAAGGATGGGATTACTTAGGAACTGTCCATAAATAATTCATGCATCTCGTATCTCACATTCGGCTTATAGTTATACGATCCTCAATCCCGAATTATTTGAAATAGCTCGCTATTCCTGCGTCCCGATCGTGAGCGGGATTAATCGGGTCGAAAAACTCTAAACCGAATCTGAGCGCGAGTATGTTCAATTTATTTATGGACAGTTCCTTCGTCAAGGAACGTTGCAAATAAAATTAGTCAGGTTAGGTCATAACAAATAATGAAACAAAAAATATTAATAATTGTTATTGTGGCAACCGGTTTGTGTATCGCGTTGTTTTCATACTTAAACTCACAGCTATTTATAAAACAGTTTATTTTACCCAAGATTGCTGATGAGTTGCAGATGGATATATCTACTGGGAATATTTTATTTTCGATATTTAATGGAATTACAATTAGTGACCTGGAGGTTGGGAATGGCAATGAACTACTGGCTAAAGCCAAATCAATAAAAGTAAAATATTTTTGGAAAGCAGCGTTAAACAGAGAATTTATTATCGATGAAATTTTAGTTGAGGATGGATTTATTCATTTAATAAAAGATGAAAATGGCAATCTTAATTTACCGGAATCTTCCGGGCAGTCTGCATCAGTTTCAAATAATACGAGTCGCCGAACTGATATGCCTAGATTCGTGATCAACGATATTAACTTAAACAATTGTCATTTTGTTTATGATGATAAAACGTTGCAGTCATCCTATTCGTTTAACAACATCAATATTTCTACCAGTAAGCTTACAGCAAATAAAGCAGCCGACGCAAACATAACTTCCACTATATCTATTACCCCACCGACTGATCAGCCTCCAATTTTATTCGACGCAGAAATTAAACTATCGGCGTACTTGAACGATTCATTTCTTCCGGATCACATCCAGCTCAAACTTGGCGTCAATTCAATTAGAGGAATCTATCAATCGATTGACTTGAATAATAGAAGACTGGATCTTGAATTTGTCGCTCAGGCTGAAGGTGGTGGATATCGAATCAATTCGGTTAATATCAACGAATATATTAATGACATAGAGGATGTAAAACTTACAGCATCTGGAATTCTGGCTTTAAGTCCGTTGTCTGGAGATTTTAATATCAATATATCGTTGCATGATCTCGAATTATTTAAACTTTTTTATGAACCCAACACAACCATGGATATTGATGGTGCATTGAATTATAACACTCATATTATTGTTGGCGACAACATGTCAAAATTTGATTTGGATGGAAGTTTGAACGTTGAGAAACTCAAGATGAAATCAACGATGATCAGTGATCAATCGGACCCGCTGGATTTGCAAATCAAATATAATCTGAGAATTAAACCTGAGGAAAAAATTATCCAAATCAATGAATTGGACGTTGCCGCTAACGATGGCTCTAACGAGGTTTTGACATGTTCTTTAAGCGAGGCCTTAACGCTTTCTTTTATTCAAAATGATTCAGAGATACATCCGCCGGTAAAATTAATTTTTGGCATCAACCGATTCAGAAATGCATTAATCGCTGATTTACTTCCCAAAATTGAAAATGTTAATCTTTATGAAAGTTTAACCTCCTGTAAACTGGACTTAACAATTCTTAACGGTGGAGGCACTATTGAAGGAGTGGGAAAGCTTGATATTACGGATTTACTCTATAACCATCAGGGGAAAGATCTCAAACTTTCCGGGAACATTGTATATGACGTCAATCTAACAGATTTTTTTACTGCATCAGTTATAAAAGACACTATTTTTAAAATATCTATTGATGATGAATCTGTGATGCAGTTTAAGACGCATGGTACTATAAATATAAAAAACCTTAGCGGTGAAATGGGATTCAGTAACATGAAATTAAATTTCCCTTTAAAAAAAATGTTGACGGAATCATTTCATGAAAAATACGACTTGGATAATCTGAATTCTAAAGGGACGTTAGATTTAAATTTCGATGAAAAGTTTTCGAATATACATTGTCGTAGCGACTTTTCTGTTGCCGATTTTAAGCTGGAAAATCTGTTAACATCGATGGATTATAATCTCTCTGGGCGAATTGACGTTGATGCTGGTTTCAATCAAAATGGTTCAATTGAACTCAATTCTATGTTATCATCATTGAAAGTAAATGGTGGTTCTTTGGTTGATGTGACCTCAAAGGGGAAATTTGAATTCTCAGAAACAAACAAATCGGGCTATTTAGACCTAAAATCAAATTCTACCCTCGATCTACAGGGAATTATTGATTTTGCAAAAGGTATAACTGACACGAATAAACCAGATCAGGCAACGAATTCAGTTTTGAATTCTGATACACCAAAAACTCAAGGATTCGATCAAGACAACCCCCTTCCTGAATTTAGTTTCGAGACAAAATTGGATATTCCGGATATAAAATATAAATCATTAACAGTCAAGGATTTTAAGGCTCATGTTTCTGCGTCCGAATCATTGATCAGACTTCATGAGTTAGCGTTAAAATTCGACAAGGGAGAATTGTCGTTTGAAGGAGATTGTGACATTTCCGATTTAAATAATCCAGAATTTAATGGTGATTTTGACGTCAAAAATTTGGATATTATACCCATACTTAATATTGTTTCAGATGATACTTATGGCATTACATCCGGCACTCTAGCGGAGCTTCAGGGTAAAATTACAGGTAATGGGAAAACGGCTAAGATGATTGCCGAATCTGTTACAACTGAATTCAGAGGTAAAATTACCGGTCTTGATTGTAGCAAAAAACTTGTCAAACATGAAAAAGTGATGAGTTTATTGGGAATTAGTGCACAGGATCAAATTTTTGATTTGATAGCTGTAGATGCTGAAGGTAATCTTCAAAAATTGGGCGTAAATTCATTCGAATTGAGAAACACAAGGTTCAGTGTTAAAGCAAATGGAAATTTGGAAGGCGTCGACATGTTGCCGGATATGAAAATGAAAATTGGATATTCCGGAAGCAACGTGGAAGGTGCCGAAAAGCTTAGAATCAAACTGACCAAAAACAATGATGGTTATTCTTACACAAACGAGTTGCCGTTTAAATTAGCTTCTTGGGAACCCAAATATCTGATTGGGAAATGGTTTCCATCTATCGCTAATGACTTGCTTGACTTGGACGAAGACGACCAGGAAACCGTCCAGGGAATCCAAACAATTGGTGATGTTCTTTCTGGTGAGAAATCGGTAAAAGATGCTGTTGGAAGTATTTTTGGGATTTTGAAAAATAGAGAATTTAAGAAACTCAAAGAGCGAGAAAACAAGGAACAAAAAGATAAAGAAAATTCGGAAAAATCAGACGTGAAGGATATATTAAATATGTTTTTAAAATAATGGAGGGAAAAAAGACTATTCCAATTCAGTTACCATCATATCATTTTTATTTCTTCTAAAGGGTTCTAATTTCAGCAGCTTTGCAAAATCTCTAATAAAAATACCGGTCCATTCTGCGGCTAATTCACCAGCTCCTAGCGTATATAGAAATCCACCGATTAAGTTATGTGGTACTGAAGTAAATATGTTAAATTCTTTCTGTTGGTCCTTATTCATCATATTAATTCCGGTAATATGTAACTGCTGGGTTGCCCATTTGGGTGTTGCTAATATAAAATCAAGGGGATAATGCCAAACTCTATTTGAGTAAATCAATTCGGGTTTGAAAGCAGATCGAAATGTCAGATCAGTTTTTGAATAAATGATAACTTCCTCACCGATAGTTTGAATATCGTTTAATGCTGCGGTAATAGGACGCAATAATAACAAGGGGCTGTGATTATTCGTCGCATCGTGTTGTAACGTTTTTGTTGATTCGGATTGATCGTTTGCAAAACAAAGAGGGATAAACACAGATAATAAAACAATAATCAGTATGGGTTTAGTGTGAATGAATTTCATAATTTTAACGAGTTTATATCTGAATTATTAGTCACGTGTTTCAATCCTGAATTTTTTTTAATAATATATATATGTTATTGCAAAAGTCTATTTGAATCCTGTTGTATATCCGGACGATTGCATCATGGAAAATATAAGCGTTAAGTCAAAATTTTCATGCCGTATTGGTCAGTACGTTTAAGTTGAAATGAAGTCAATTATAATTGAAATCGTCATTCATGTGATTTTTACTTCATCTAAACAACGTATGAAAAACTCGACGCCTTATCTAGTAGTCTGTCGGACTTTGGAAATGGTTGCGAGAAAATCGTCAAATTGAGAGCATTTTTGTTCAAATTTGAGGAATTTATTGCGCCCCGTGGGATCGATGATGATTTGTACAAAAATGTGCCAAGAATGCGGTTTTCGCAGTAGATTCTTCCAAAGTCCGACAGACTGCTAAGCCACTACTCTCCCACTTCTGTAACTGATATATATGAAGCAAACAAAACGCTCTCACAACAAAACCGCATGAATTAATCAGGGTAAACTTAAGGAAATTAAATGGCAAACGCAATGATTTTACTTAGCAGTTACTTGAGTTATGGAAGTTAAACCCATAAATTGCTTTAATATTCCAGTAACATTATCCCTACTATTATAGGTAAACTTCAAAAAGTAGAAAGTGCGTCTGTTGATAGTCGCTCTAGAGTGTGCAATGAGTATAGATAATCTAAGCAGTCCGACAATTAATTTCGATAAACCTGATGATCCTGAAGATGCCATGGATTCAATCTTTACGATTGATGATAATTTTGACCCCACTCGTGCCTGTAATAAACTGATTCAACGTGAAAACGAGTGCGAAAAATATATCATGGGAGATAAGCTGGCGCAGGGAGGTATGGGGGCGATTTATCGAGTTTATGATCGTGATTTTAAACGGGGTAACGTTCTTAAAGTAATCCTTCCCAAAATTATGGCAAGCCGCCAGATGTTTCTAAGTTTTATCGAAGAAGCGCGTATTACCGGACAGCTTGAGCATCCCAATATTATCCCTGTACATGATCTTGGCGTCATGGACAATGAAATGCTTTATTTTTCTATGAAGGAAATTCAGGGAGAAAGTTTAGATAAGATCTTGAAACGAATTCGAGCAGATGAAGCTGATATTGTAGAAAAATATTCGATCTATAATCTTCTTGTTTTATTTCGGAAGGTTTGTGATGCACTAGCCTACGCGCATTCAAGGGAAATTATTCACCGTGATTTGAAGCCGGAAAATATAATGGTGGGTAATTACGGTGAAGTTTTAGTTGTGGATTGGGGACTGGCCAGACGAATGTCTGAACAAGACGTGACAATGAATTCTCCAGAAGAAGACGTTGACCCTTTATCAGAATCAATTGGTGATTTAACTCGTACTCGTTATGGTATGATTAAAGGAACACCTGCATTTATGCCTCCTGAACAAGCAAAGGGACAGGTTGAAGAAATCGATAAACGCACTGATATTTTCCTGCTGGGGTCGACTTTATATGCTATTGCAACTTTATCCGCTCCATTCCTTGGAGAAGATGTTTATGAAATTCTTGAAAATGCTGAGAACAGTATTTTTGAACATCCTAAGGAGCGTGCGCCGAAACGAGATTTACCCCCTGAATTGTGTCGGATAATTTTGAAAGCAATGGAGCCGGAGCCCGGGGATAGATATCAGCATGTTGAAGATATTATTGAAGATATTGATGATCTGCTAGAAGGACGGACATCCTCCGAACAGTTGTCATTTAAGCCCGGCGAATTTATTATGAAAGAAGGCGATTCGGGTATTGAAGCTTATGTCATTTTAACTGGTAATGTTGAAGTCTTAAAACTTGTTGATGGCAATTATGTAAAACTCGTCGAATTAGGGGAGGGTGCGTCTGTTGGTGAGATGGCAATGATCTCAAATGATCCTCGATCCGCGTCGGTACGGGCATTAACCAACACACAAGTTGTCGTGATTACTGAAGACCTAATCCAGCGGGGTTTGGATAAACTTCCACCATGGATGGGCAATGTCGTTCAGGCGTTAGTTCAGAGATTGCGCGCAACAAATGCCATTGTTCACCCGTTATTTTACAGTAATTGTTCATACCACGTCCTTCACCAATTATGGCTTATATATTTAAGCTATGGAAAACCTCAAACCGGTGGATTCAGGGGTATGACATCTATAACCTTGAACGTCGACAAGGCGATTAAAGAAATTTCATTAATCTTGAGCATAAATGAAGATCGGGTGACTCATATAGTCTCTTCCATTATTGAATCGGGTTTGGTGGAGGGATTTGACGAGGATAATTTGTGCATTCCAAACATTGATTTATTTAATCAGTTTCTAGCTTACTTGCGTGATTCTCTTGGGATAACCAATCAATTTGATGAAATACCCGATGTGACGTTATTTTCAAATAATAGTGAATTCGTCGTTTCCCATTCTCTGACGGATGAAGATGTTGAAGAGTCACCTTTAGAACAGACAGAAGTTATTAATAGGGACGAATTTTTAGGGTTCAAGAAAGCTGAAGATCTACTTGCCAAGTTTGATGAAATTATTCATTTACTACACGAACAACCCAAGCCGACTTTTAAAGAAGAAGACGAAGTATGAGAAGAATAGTTTTTTTTTCTGAGTTGGTTAAAAAATAGTCTCAATAGATGCTTAGGTATTGCTATAAGTAACGCCGGTATTTCTATGCGACATCCCTTTTTCGGCCGTAATTTTGGCCAAGTTGCTGTTCACCATACCCACATAAGGAATATTTGCTACCCTGCATATCGCACAATATTTCACTATAAGTGTACATCGTTGATTGTGATTGAGTTAGTTATCGTTCGTAAACAGGAGGAATTGGACTGCTTTAGCCCGGTTTTCTCACAAACTTTGTGGTGAGAAAGCTTAGCCTGATTAATTCATGCGATTCGTCGCGAGAGCACTTAACTCTCTCATAATAAATTGATTAGAGAAAATTTCACAATGAAAGTGAATTTTCATTCACTGAGATGTAAAATTGAGTTAATCGGCTTATTTGAGCAGAGATTAGGGCTCGCAGCAGAATACGGATGAATTATTCAGGTTAAATTGCCTATATTCAGTGGTTTAACGTAGACGAGCAATGACAGTGTGTCGAGTTCTGCTAAGCAGAATCGCGAGACAAGTTAAGACTTTGAATATAGGTGATATACGCTTTTGTAATAGAAGTATTGTGAGAATTCCGGGGTAGTGTGAGAGCGACCGTTAACAATGAATAAAACTTCAAAGATACTAACCTGGATTTCTCTCAAAATTTCTACTACACTGTCGTATCTTACACAATTTAAGCGTCTAAATTGGATTCCTAATTCGCTGTGTTTTTACACAGTGTCACCCGTCACTCTTCGCCAAAACGCTTAAATTAAGTAACCTACGCCGTCTCGTTACAAAAACTTGTGAGAAATCAGGGTTAAACTGATTTGAGTAATAAGAATTTGATGAGAAATGCAAGTGGGTGAATCGATTGTAAATGACAGCAGAACGAATATTAATGGCTGCGAGCACCCGTCTTAATAGAGTGCCAATAGCCAACGCTTATAGAAAGAATGTCAACTTGGACTTTCTTATTATTGTTTGTTCTTTTTAGGAAGTACTTTTCCAATTTTTTTTAACTTTGGGGTGTCTCCATTCTCATTTTTGTTAATACTCTTTTCTGCTATAATTTGTTGAGGAGGATCAACTGCAAAACCTACTTTTTTTAGCTGTCCGTGTTGCTCTTCTTCAAAGCTTTCATTAATTTGCTGTTGATAGGCGTCAAACAGATCACCTGGGAGGTACATTAATCTAAATCCAGAATAGTCACTGCGTTTTTCAGGTGGATAACTGAATATCTTGGCAAAACAGTTTGCCGACTTTTGGTCATGAAGCCATGATCCTCCCCGTAATACGTGAGGTTCCATCTCATCATCAAAATCATCCAGACACCATTCCCAGACATTGCCAACCATATCCATACATCCGAAGGGGCTTATATTTTTAGGATAACATCCACAGGGTACAGTGCAATCAAATATTTCCTGATCACTGTAACATGCCAGATCATGGTTGATCTCTTTATGACCCCAGGGGTACACCCTTCCATCAATGCCACGTGCAGTATATTCCCATTCAAATTCGCTGGGAAGGCTGTAATATTCATTTGTAGATTTTCGAAGCCATCGACAATATTCTTTAGCGTCTAACCAACTTATATTGCTCACAGGGCAGTTTTGTTGAGGGGATATTTCCATCATTATCTGGTAATCTTCATCTGAATAGGCATAGCCAGTTTCCTCTAAAAATTGCCCAAACTCTTTAACCGTAACTGGATATTTCGCCATATAAAAACCAGCATGGACAATACCATATTCAGCATCAGGTCCGAAAATAAAGGGACCTGGGGGAACATAACAATAACACTTCCCGTTATCGTCCAAGGTTTCGCGTTGACATTTGTCTTTATATATAGGCGCGACAACCTCTTTGTTTTTATAAATCAGTTGAAGGATGTCCCATTTCAGGCTAGCATAGTGGGGTTTTAGTATTTTTCCCCTTAGCAATTGATTTTCAAGCTGAGCCAATTGTACAAATAAAGGCGGACTCATAAAATTTTCTATCTCTTGATTATAATCAGAATCTGTGATTGTTTTCTTTTTACATGCTTATAAAGCATATGCATGATAGTTCTTCGATGTAGCAGAATATTTTCAAAAATCGGTTGAAATTAAATTATTGCATGAAAATCAAATTCTAATATTTGAATAATGACATCATGCTAAATTGTACAATATCAAATAATTAAACTTATTCATTTCTTTTATATAGATTTTATATAATTCAGTCACTGGATCCATTTGATATAAAAGGTAAAAAATACAATGAGATTTGAAAATAGCAAAATCCATGGGCAAAGTTTGACCCTAACCTGCATTATGCGTAAACCTTCTAATACAAGTCATTATGTCACATAATATCAACGAGTTGTGAAGTTGTTCGGGTTTGAAATAGTTCACTATTTCTGCACGCGAATGAAATTCATAACTCACTGATCTCATGCAATCTGATGACTCTCACTACAAAAGTTTATGAATAATGCAGGTTAGTGATGCCAATCAGTAAAATCTCCATTATTCGGACTAAAATCAATCCTTCGCAAACGGATCATAGTGGAAGTAGGCTTCTATCAGATGAGATTCAATATTTTTAATACGATGTTCATCAGAGGGATGGGTGGAAATAAATTCCGGTACGGTTTTATTTTTTGATGCTTTCATGCGTTTCCAGAATTCAACCGCCTGTTGTGGATCATACCCGGCTTTTGCCATTAGTATGAGACCAATTCGATCTGCCTCTGATTCCTGAAGTCGACTAAATGGAAGGACAACACCAAATTTTGTTCCCAGACCAATCGCAGTATGGAATGCTTTTTGAGTTTTTACGGGTTTGCTTTGCATTGTTTTTGATAATATTGCTGTTCCAAAATTAGCAATCAGCGCTTGGCTCATACGTTCATTCGAATGTTTTGCGATTGCGTGAGCCACCTCATGTCCCATGACTGTTGCGATCCCTGTTTCGTCTTTCGTATATTTCAGTATACCCGTATAAAATGCGATTTTTCCTCCAGGCATACACCATGCATTTTCTATTTTATCATTATTAATTAAATTAAATTCCCATTTGAAATCGCCTTTCATATCATTCTCGTGCAAAAAATCATTTACAGCGTTTGCTATTTTTCTGCCTACTTTCTCAATGCTTTGAAGTTGAGAATTATTCTTTGAGAGCTTATTTTCTTTTAGTACCTTTTTATATTCCAGCCGACTTAGTGATATTATTTGTTGATTTGGAATAAGAGTGAGCTGTCTACGAGCAGTAATGGGAACAGTTGTACAACCTGATATAATAATAAAAATGAACAAATTTGGAATATTTTTCTTTATGGTTTGCATCTTCATAAATACTTCCTGTCATATGATCGAGGCGTCAAATTAATGCGAATTCTTATTGTTGAAGATAATAAAGTGTCGTCAAAAATTATGGAAAGAATTCTTTCTGCTTACGGCGAATGTATCACCGCAGATAATGGGGATGACGCTCTTAAAATTATAAACAATTCTTTAGATAATAGTAATTATTTTGATTTAATTTTCTTAGATATTATGATTCCAAATGGCGACGGTAAAATGGTTCTGAGTAGCATACGAACCTTAGAAAAAAAACGCCAATGTGAAACAATAGCCAGGATTATCATGACCTCATCATTGGACGATAGTAAAACAATTATCGACGCATTTTCCGAAAAATGTGACGCTTATTTAGTTAAACCAATAAGTAAGGATGATATTTTGGCAGAGCTGAAGAAATTAGACTTTATCTGAATTCTGAGCTTATCTAACCGGATTAATTCATGCGATTCGTCGCGAGAGCACTTTAACTTGCTCATAATAAATTTATTAGAGAAAATTTCACAATGAAAGTGAATTTTCATTCACACTGAGATGTAAAATTGAGTTAATCGGCTTATTTGAGCAGAGATTAGGGCTCGCAGCAGAATACTGATGAATTATTCAGGCTAGTTACTTTTATTTTCTTTGAAATCTTTCAGGTGCAGTTTTATATCATCAATATAAACACTTCCCATTCCACTCGAATCAAAATTCATCACAAATGCCCCCATTTGAGAAAAATCCAAATTTCCAAATTTTTTTAATGGAATTTCCACGTTTTGCCATTCTGTCGTAACTCCATTTTTTAAGTACTGACTTATTTGACCGGCTTTAATGGAGTCTCCAATCGTAATCCAATTACTGTCAGCCATTCCGAGTTCAAAGTCTTCACCACCAGCCTCTCCTTTTATATAAAAAGAAATTTTTTCATAATTTGACAGATCAAAATAGGTTCCATCAATTTGATTCATCAATGTATAATACCCACACCATCCACTTCCTTTCTTATTATACTTTAACTGTAAACTTTTTCCCTTCGATCCATAGTGTGGTTCGCCGACACGGTTTATTAAGCAGTAAGATGGAAGCCGCTTATAGGCTGCTGTTTTACGGCCGAGCAGGTTTAAATCACTATTGTCAAAATTGTCTAGCAACAAATATCCATCCTCATTGATTTTATTTTGCCTGTCAACCAATAATTTTTTCGAAAATCTAAATTCATCGACCCATATATTTCCCTCTCCCGGATTGGTAAATAAAAAGACCATCGAGTAGGATGTGCTAATATCCGGTCCAAAAAAATCTTCTATTGGAATCTTCACAAGTTGCCAGTCAGTTGAAATACCATCGGGTAGGTAACGGTAAATCGACCCCACAAATACAGCATCCTCACGTTTATTTGCCACGTGATCATTCAAGCCAATATCAAATCCTTCACCTCCAGTAGCTCCTTTTACCAAAAAAGTAAGAGTTTTATATTCTGTCAGGTCAGCTAGCAACATGATGTAACTTCCGCAAAAAGCAGATTGATCTTTGTTCTCGAATCGAATCTTTATTGAACCCGGAGATACGTCATTTAGTTCAAATTGTTTGTCATTAGCAATGATATCGTTTTCAGCATTAAAACTATTAATATTATCAATAGAGGTAGTGACATTATTGGGTGGAATTTTGTAAGCCCCCAATTTACCGCGATAGCTGAATTCTGATTCTTTAGGACTTAATCTGATACTTTTTGGTAGTTCTGGGATTTCATGCAGTTGTTCCAATCTCGATGATTTAATATTAGAATTTGATTCATTTGGCAATTTATTTTCTTGGAAATTTACCCCAACTTTATCTGTGCTCACTTGTGATAAATCAATATTTTCAATTTCGGCATCGTTGATTTCCGAATTATGTATGCTTTTAATTGAACTGTTGAAATCAAATTCGTCCGTAAAAACAAGATAACCAAATGTCGTCGGATCACCCCAAACTCGTTCAAGAGAGGTCGACATGAGTGTTTTCTGAGGATATCTAGGGTCATCAGTATCGCTTGCTTCCACGCTGATACCCATTTGATATCCTGAATAAAACGTTTTCGGCGGGTTTCCTTCATTACGTTGAGTGTATCTTACCTGTTTGCCTGCATTCAAATCCTTAGAATAAATAACGTCGGTCATACTCATTTGAGCAGCAGTTTTCTCATTATACAAAGTATGTTGCGGAATCGCAACTTCAATAGTGTATCCTGATGCCGTTTTTGCCGCGGCAATCTCAACTTCAGGTTTCAATTTATTTTTGACGTTTGGTGTCCAGATGCATGCTTCTGGAGGTAATTTATTAAAGTCACCCGGGCTGAATCCGAATTGAATATCATCGTTTGAATTAGTTGCTTCGATGAAATCTTCACCTAAATCGACATCAAGCCAGAATTCTATATGATCACCTTCCCATAGATCGAAACCAGTTTTTTTCTGAACAATTTTATTATCTATCATTTCAAAAGCCATATAGAGCGTTGTCTCGTCCCATTCGCTATATATTTTACAACTCAGATCGTGTTTATTCTTCCAGGCGCTTTTACCAAAAACCACATTTTTTTTTCTGGAAATTTTATAATAACTATTCTCAGGCCAATCTGATAACTTTCCGTCAATTGTTTTAGGCAATTTCTTTTTATACGAATTTAGTTTTACAATTTTTCGCTCAGGCGTTTGCAGCCTTAGCTGATTTTTTGGCGTTTTTGTATCTCGTTGATGAATTTTATACGCATAGTAACAATGCATTGCGATTCCGCCATACCCATATTGACTGTCAAAATGCGAAGATACCTTTGCTAATTCTTTTTCCATAGATTCCCATCCTTCCTCAAAGAAGGTATTACGTCTCATACCCTGATTCATGCTCACTAAGTCCTGAATCTCGATTCCAATCCAGACCTTTTTTCCCATTTTTGTTGCTAAATCAATGTGTGTCTGTCCATTTTTTATGATTTCATCTGCGGAGTCGTAGTAGTCCATGAGTGCGAAGTAATCCAACATATCTAAAAGTTCTTCTTCAAACTTTATATCTTCACTATAAAAAATCGGTATAGCACAACCAAACTTAAAATTCATGCTGGGATATGAATCAATAAGATCTCTATATTTTTTTATAAGATCAAGGTACTCTCGTTTTATTCGATCTTTATCCGATTTCCATTCGCTCAAAAGATAGGGTTCTACGTCAATAGAAGCACCATGAAACTGCTCTTCGACTGCATGAACTTTGTTGTATTCCAGAAATGGGCGCAACCAGTTAACCGCCTTCTCATGATTCTCTTTCAGTGTCCATGTTGGATTTCCAGTCAGCAGTTCTACTGAAATACCTTTATGATGACATTCAGATAAAAATGACCTTAATGCCTCCGTATATTCTTCAACTCCGTGAGCCGGAAATTCACCAATGTACAAATAGATAATTTCAATGGCAGTACGCCAGCATAACGCTAACAATTCTTTTCTGGCTGCCAAATTTAATACAGGGTCAATTTTCCATACCCACATACTTCTGGGATACTCGTTATGCCTACCCGCTATCGGAAAATTTGCTTCTTCAATCTTATCGATTTCCGGATCCCATTTAAAAGTCATATTATCAAGATAGATTGTACCTTCGCCTGGGTGAGGAAACCAGATGACGACGGTTGTCAATTCCGAAATGTTAACCTGACTGACAATCCTCGATAACGGTATTTTTACTTCTTTCCATTCTCTAGTCACTCCATCCGGTGAAAATAAATCCACAGATCCAGCATATACCGCATCCATTTTTAATGAATCACGTTCTTTATCGATGAAACCGATCTCAAACCGTTCCCCTCCAGCTTTACCTTTTACCCAAAATGAAAAGATATTATGTTTTGACGCATCCACGGATCCCAGAATGCTATACCAACCGCACCATCCTCTATCCTTCTTGAAATCCATCACTAATCCCTTACCTTCGTTGCCAATCCGATGCGTTTCGCTCTTACTAATGAGCGTATAGCTTGGACGTTTCGACCAGGTGCCATGGTATTTTCCCAGAGTATTTTTCCTATTGTAGTAGACCCCTTGCGTTTCGCCTCTATCAAAATCGTCAATTATAATATCTTCAATGATGGATATGTCTTGGTCCACCACTTCGGACCCAGAAGACATAAGGGACGGAACAAATATTGATAAGACCAGTATTAAATTAATTACTGTATTATTTATGCACATTATTTTGATTGGATTAGGATGAATAACTATTGATTTTACTGTATTTGATCAAATAAAATTTGATTTGGTTCCCATCGTTCTTATCATCTTTCCTTCCAACTATTTCGTCAACTTAAACTCAATGAAGTTCATAAATGAAGTAGCTGAGAACTGTCAAATTATTGAAACATAACAAATAAATCGTGGGTTTACAAAGGAGCGACTATCAAGGCCTCCGATTCTCGGTCTGGGTTAATATAAAACGAAACTTGGTTTCAGGTGTCAGGTTTCAGAAGATTGAAGATCATTAGCACGGTTTTTTGACACCTGAACACTGAAACCTGACACCTAAAAAAACTTTAACTTTCAAAGAAGTGACTATCAAGGCCTCCGATTCTCGGTCTTGGTTAATATAAAACGAAACTTGGGTTCCGGTGTCAGGATTCAGAAGATTGAAAATCATTAGCACGTGTTTTTGACACCTGAACACTGAAACCTGAGACCTAAAAAAACTTCAAGTTTCAAAGAAGCGAGATGGAAAATTTGATGTCAGGCGTTAAAAGAAAAACAACTCAGGAATACTTGCCTGATCCAAAAAATCTGAAACTTAAACCCCGACACCCGAAACCTAAAACATATCATTCAATGTGCGAATGTTAATTATTTATTTAATAAAATAATATGAAATCAAACAAATCCAAAATATACATGGAAGCGGATCTGCGGGCAGAACGGCCGGGCAATTTGGTGCATCATGTGTTGTGGACGCACAAGCTGTTTTGGATGTTTAGTGCACTTATTTCAGGTATGCTGGTGTCGACGTGCTTTCCACCTTTAGAGTTTTCCTGGTTCGCCTGGATTTCATTGGTTCCCATTTTATGCATTGGATTCAAAACGCGTTCAAGACCGTTTCTGTTTGGCTATCTTTTTGGATTCGGACATTTCGCGACGACTTACTTCTGGTTGAACGAGGTGTTTATTTTGGCGTCGGTTGGTTTGGCGGCGATTTACGCATTTATCCCCGCTGTTTGGTTAAGTTGCAGCCGGAAGATCATTGACTATTTAAGTGTTTCGGAAGATGAAGAGCTGTTTCCGCGCCATGATCCGGCCGTAATCATTGAAAATCAGTTGACACCGGCAAAGATTTGTTTGGTGATTATCTTTATGAGTTGTTTCTGGTGCGGACTGGAATGGTGTCGGAGTTGGTTTTTAACCGGGTTTCCGTGGAATCAACTGGGAATCAGTCAGTGGCAAAATCATTTTCTACTGCCGATTGCGCAATTAACCGGGGTATATGGTATCAGCATTGTCATTGTTTTTGTTAACGTCTCGCTTTATTTTTTGGTGAGATATCTGTTTGATGCCAAGCAAAGACCTGTGACTGCTAAACCTGTTTTGTGGTTGGTGTCACCGGTTATTGTTCTATTTATAGCGATTTCAATGTGGTATACAGCGGCACCCGGGGCATCGCAAGATTATGATGAATTGAGCGTCGCCGCAGTTCAGGGGAACATTCCTCAAAGCAGGGTATGGACTCAGGAGCAACTGGATCTGGCGATTGCTGTTTATACCGGATTGACACGGGAGATAGTTCTGTCAAAGAAACCGGACCTGGTTGTCTGGCCGGAAACAGCCATCCCCGCGAGCTTGCTCTATAATCAACAGTGTAAATTAGCATTGGACGCACTGCTGATTGATATAAAAACGTCATTAATTGCCGGGACGATTGATTATCGTTTTTCACCTGATGCGAATGAAACCGGAGAATTACCCCGAAGTTTTAACAGTTGTATTTATTTTGATGAAGAGGGGAGGGTATTGGATTGGTATGACAAGATTCATTTGGTCCCTTTTGGAGAATATGTGCCGTTTGAAGCGTATTTCCCCTGGTTGACTGATCTGATCGGTATGGGGCGCAGTTTGTCTGAAGGACGAGAGCATACGGTCATGACGGTTCAGGGTGGTGCCCGTATTGGTTTCAATATCTGTTATGAAGATATTTTTCCGGAAATTGGACGGCGAATGGTTCTGGACGGTGCTAATGTTCTGATCGTCATTACAAATGACGCTTGGTTTGGAGAATCATCCGGATCCCGCCAACATTTAACACATGCCGTTTTTCGAGCAGTGGAGAATTGTCGGCCGATTTTGCGAAACGGAAATAACAGTGATACCTGTTTAATTATGCCAAATGGTGCTATAATCGATCCAGTGTACGATCCCATTAGCGGGAGGACATTTACTCGCAAAGCCCAGGTTTATAACGTTCCGATTTGGCAATCATTGCCACTGACATTTTATACCCGGTATGGAAATGTGTTTGCCGTTTTATGTTTTACGATATCTGTGATCGGATTGTTTTGGTGTTTTATGCGCTTTCTCAATAAAAAGCGAAAATTATATGAGATGATCATCGATGATTCCGAAACGGTCGTTTCTTAGCCTGATTAATTCATGAAGTTTTGTAATGAGAGCACTTCACTCGCTCATAATAAATTGATTAGAGAAATTTTCACGGAGAAAGTTGATTTTCATTCACTTAGATGTGAAATTGAGCTAATCGGCTTATTTGAGCGAGTCCGTATTCAAACTGTGAGTGGTAACTAGTAAATGGTTCGCCGCGGCGAATGAATCATATGTGCGCCAGCAATTATGGGGGATCCATTTTAAAGCATTACATTCGACAAATTTGTATTAATAATTCGGGATGCTTCACGCTAAGCTCGAAAAAGTAGTTTACACTTTTGTTAAAAAATATTCCTTTCATTTAAATTGAATATCGAATGTCGAACAAGGAATTATGAATGACGAAGGAAAAAACTTCATGATTCGACATTTCTTG
>JAJFLO010000296.1 GCA_021772675.1 Verrucomicrobiota bacterium
AGGTTTGTAGTCCCGTCTTCAGGCGGAAGTTTTAACGACGCTTCAGCAAGTGTATGGCACCTATCAACTCGCTAAAGCTCATCGGAGACTTCCGCCTGAAGACGGAACTACAAACGCACGCTCCTCCAGGATAATGATTTCATTAAATATGTACTTTCATCGCAATTATAACCACTTAGAATACAAAATCCTATACTATGAACTTAACCGGCTTCGCCGGAGTTTTTGTTTGCAAATAGTAACGACTAAGAATACAAGTGCTTATACAATCAAATCAACGCAAAACCCGGACGGGGTTAGGTTTGTAGTCCCGTCTTCAGGCGGAAGTTTTAACGACGCTTCAGCGAGTGTATGACACCTAGCGACTCGCTAAAGCTCATCGGAGACTTCCGCCTGAAGACGGAACTATAAACGCACGCTCCTCCAGGATAATGATATTTCATTAAATATGTACTTTCATCGCAATTATAACCACTTAGAATACAAATCCCTATAATAGATTTGTGATCCGCCTTCGTTCGTAGATGCGCAGCGAAACGATGGCGAAATACGTTTTGAGTATGTCAACCAATAAGGTACAGTAATGGAAAAAGATAAATCCAAATTAGGTCGACTAAATGCCAATATAATCCCCCCATTTCAACGGGAGTGTAATAAGAACTTGAATATGTCCCGATATGGGTACGATACATGACCCAGGTTAGAAAAGTCATACCGCCTAGAATGTGTAATGCATGAAGCCCAGTCATGCCAAAATAAATACTGAAAAATATGTGAGGGTTAACTGCGTTAATTTCCGGATTTACAAAATATTTTCCTGGAAGTAATCCTTCGTGGATCTTATGACTATATTCGAAATACTTGACGACTAGAAACATTGCAGCACAAACAATTGTAATGCCTAAAAACATGACAGCGTGCTTTTTATTATCCATTTGAATAGATCGAATAGAAAGGGCAACGGTCACCGAGCTAAAAATAAGGACAAGAGTATTTAGCGCTCCAAGTTTAACATTCAGTAATTGATTTACTTCAATGAACATTTCAGGATGCCAGGCCCGATAAATAGCATAGAAGCAAAATAAGCCACCAAAAAGCAAAACTTCTGTGACCAAAAACAGCCAAACCCCGAGCTTAATAGATTCATGCTGTTGTTCCATGTCATGAAAATGATGTGCCAAATTTGGATTGTGATGATGATCAGCGCCACTATGTTCCATTTGAGCTGTATTATCCATTCGAGTTTATCATTCTGCTATTTTAGTTTTCTTCTATATCTTTAGGAAGCACTTTATCATAGTCATATGGGCCGTGCTTCAAAACAGGGTCTTTCTTAAAGTTTTCTGTCGGAGGTGGTGACGTCGTCGACCATTCAAACGTGAGACCACCCCAAGGATTGTTCCCTGCTGGCTTTCCATTAAATAAGGACGCGACGAGATAACATAGGATGATAATAAATCCAACACCAAGGATCAACGCACCATACGAGGAAAATCCATGATAACGTTCGAATAAATCTGTTTTCAAGAAGCTACTATAATCGTGATAGCGCCTTGGCATACCTTGTGATCCGAGCATGAACTGATTAAAAAATGTCATATTAAACCCGACAAAAATAAAAACAAAGGCAATTCTCCCCCATAATTCACTATACATTTTTCCAAATATTTTTGGCCACCAGTGATGAATCCCACCCAAAAATGCAATCACCGTTCCTCCCATCATGACATAATGAAAATGAGCAACAACAAAATAGGTATCATGAAGTTGAATATCTAATCCGAGAGCACCTAAAAAGACGCCTGTCAGGCCGCCTATTGTAAAACATATTAGAAAAGCAAGTGCGTAAAGCATAGGCGTTGTTAAACAAATATGCCCTTTCACCAGCGTTGTCATCCAGTTAAATATTTTTATACCTGTTGGTATCCCAATAAAAAATGTTATAAACGAAAATACCATCGATGAAAACTCAGATTGACCACTAACAAACATATGATGCCCCCAAACAAAAAAACCTAATAACGCGATAGCAACACTGGAGTAGGCAATTAATCGATACCCGAAAATCTTTTTATGAGAGTGCACTGCAATGAGTTCGCTAATAATTGCCATTCCCGGAAGAATCATGATATACACTGCAGGGTGAGAATAAAACCAGAAAAAATGCTGAAACAAGACAGGATCTCCTCCCATTTTAGGATCAAAAATTCCGATGCCCCCGACTTTTTCCAATATGAGAAGAAGCAGTGTTATGCCTAAAACAGGCGTTGCCAGAACCTGGATCATCGCTGTAGCGTAGGTGCCCCAAACAAAAAGAGGCATTTGATACCACGTCATGCCTGGTGCTCTCATTTTGTGAACCGTAACAATAAAATTTAAACCTGTAAAAATAGATGAAAATCCTAGGATAAAGACTCCCAAGGTCATGGATATGACTGACGTGCTCGTCTGGGTACTATAAGGAGAATAGAACGTCCAACCGGTATCAACGGTACCAGTAAATACAGAAAATAACGTAAATGATGCGCCCAATACATAGACATACCAACTTGCTAAATTCAGCCTTGGAAATGCAACATCTTTTGCTCCAAGCATCAGCGGTAAGAGAAAATTTCCAAGCGCCGCCGGTATCGATGGGATAATAAATAGAAATACCATAATGGCACCATGAAGCGTAAAGAATTTGTTATACTGATCCTGAGTTAAAAATTGCTCACCAGGTCTAAATAGCTCAAGCCGAAGTGATAGTGCGAAAAAACCGCCCGCGGCAAAGGCAGTTAGAATAGCAATAAGGTACATGATACCAATACGCTTATGATCAAGTGTAAACAGCCAGGACATGATGCCCTTAGGATGTGTTATAAAGTTTTTTTCTGAATCACTATACATATCAACCTAGTTTATTCTTCTTTTAAGCTTTTAATGAATAATATTAACGCATCTAACTTATCATTATTAATGGTATTTTGAAATGTAGGCATAACCGATCCTTCAAATCCACTGACAATTTTCGCTTGCGGTTCCAATATCGATTCACGGAGATAGTTTTCATCAACGTTAACCATTGATCCGTCTGTAAGTGTCTCACTCTTGCCAAATAAATTTTTAAATGTTGGACCGTTTCCAGCCGAACCATCCAACGTGTGGCACGTATTACACGCATACCGCTTATATAAAACATCACCTGTTGGAGTTACACTATTTTCTTCAATCCATTTAGTATAGTCTGATGCGGATTTTACATGTACTCGTGTTACCATTTTTGAATGCTGTTGTCCACAATACTCGGTACAATAAAGATCATATTCTCCCTCATAATCAGACTGGAACCACATAGAACTATAGCGGTTGGGTAAGACATCCATTTTAACTCTGAAATCGGGTATAAATAACGAATGTATGACATCATTTGATGACATAATCAGCTTGATTGGCTTTCCCTTGGGAACGACAAGAATATTGCTTTCTGCACCCTCTGGGTATGCGAAATTCCAGTTCCATTGCCACGCAGTTACTTTTATTTCAGTTGCGTTTGCGGGTATTACAACATAACGAAGATATAATTTAAATCCCCAAATAAAAATAACGAAAAATAACACGGTAGGAATGATCGACCAAAGCAATTCCAACGGCGTGTTATGACAAAATCCTGATGTTAGTTTCTGCTCTTCGCCTTTTTTTGCTCGCCATTTAATGGCAAAAACAATTGTTCCTACTGTGATAATGACAAAAAAGAAAACTGACAAACCATAGATAAAATAAAATAATTCATCATAAGCGCCGGCAATTGTTGATGCTGGTGGCGGTAAATTAAATGTTCTCTCATTCATAATTTCGTTTTTTTTCTTTCATCCACAGTAACGAGACAAAAACTCCCAATACTAAAACCGTAATAATACCACCCAGACGCATAACATTCATTGCAAATAAAACATATTTTTTACCCGCTGGATCGTAATAATGACAAAATAATATGACACGGTCAATAATTGTTCCTATTTTTCCTTCTGCGGCTTCGAGTATCGCCAATCTTAAATCTTTTACCGAATATTCAATACCATATAGGTATCGCGAAATATGCCCGTCCTCAGTCAGTACAAACACAACAGCAGGATGAGCAAATTCATCGCGATTTTCGTCGTAAAAATATTTAAATCCTGCGGCATCCGCCAGTTCGTCAATTGCATTTTTGTCACCAACCCAAAAATTCCAAGCAAATTCTGCATCCGTCTTATTCAGGCTCGCTTCATATACTGAACGTTTTGCAACAGCTAAGTCTGCTGTTTCATCTGGATCAATACTAATCGTAAGCAATTCGTAGTCTTTACCGGGAATCCATTCAAGTTCTCTAGCGGAATTAGATAGCCCGTTTAGCACAAATGTACAAAGCATAGGGCATTCATAATAAGCAAGAGTTAATACAACTGGCTTTTTATTTTGGAATGCAGTCGATAGACTGACTTTTAGACCTTTCTCATTAAAAAAATCAAGATTTAATGGGACTTTGTTACCTAAGTTTTCCTTGATATCTATCCGACTCAGTGTCGGATCATCTTTCCTCAACAATTGCGCATGCAACATTACTTGAGTAAAGAATAAAATGCTAAGTACCAATTTCATTTTGGAATGCGTTTAATGAATCGTATTGATACCACTAATTTGTCTTTTTGTCTGTAAATGCTTCATTTGCCAATAATATCATTGCCCGATCTATTGGAATGCTATAAATTCTCTTTTTTTTATCGATGATTGCATAATTTGAAAGTTTCTCATAATCATTTGCACGCAATTCTATAAGATCCGTATAGGCATAAATATTAGCATTATGTAATAACCGTTCCCTGCTATAAACAAAGTAGCCATCCAATGCAAAAACACTTATAACAATCGCGGTCAAACAAAAGATGGTGAATAAAGCAATCGCAGGAATACTCACATCGTGCAACTCATAACCTGCGCTGACGGATTCAGGATCAACTGCAAATTCTTCTTCTAAATCGTTATTCATATGTTATTTTTTATTTTTTTATGTAGCAAACTTACATATTAACAAATTTAATAGAATCTTTTAATCTTGGATCCTTCAGAGGAATAATTGATTGAGATGTAAACTTGAACCAAAAATACGCAAAAAATAATCCACCAATCCCGAGGAACGCAGCAATATTTAAAACCAATTCGGTTAATGAAAAGTGAAAGTGATGGTTAAAGTTGGGTAAAATGATCCAGTATAGGTCAACCCAGTGAATAAATAACATCCAGAAACTCATGATGGTCATAACAGTAACGTTTCGTTTTGGCTCTCTGCTTAGCAAAACAAAAAAAGGTATAACAAAATGACCTAATACAATAAATAGACTAATTTTATTCCATCCCCCTTCCCATCGATGCAAATACCAAATGGTTTCCTCTGGAATGTTTCCATACCATATTAAAAAATATTGCGAAAAAGCGATGTAGGCCCAAAAAACCGTAAACGCAAAAATCAGTTTTCCCAGATCATGAAAATGCTCAATTGAAATTGTATCATTTAAGACATTATTTTTGCGCAATAATACGACCAATAAGGTGATAAAAGAAAGGATTGATAATAGACTGCCAGCAAAAATATAAACACCGAATATGGTTGAATACCAATGCGGATCAAGTGACATCAGCCAATCATATGCCGCAAAAGTTATTGTCAAGGCAAACAACAGCATTCCTGGTCCACTAATTTGTCTCATTCTCTCTTTTAGTTTTTGTTCCGGATCGTCTTCGGTGTCCTGTTTTATTGATAGCTTGTAAAGAAAATGTCCAAAACTAAACCAGATCACAAAATAAATTAACGTGCGAATAGAAAATAGTTTCGGATTTAACCACGCCGATTTATGCTGAAGTAATTCATCATGAGCAACAACATCAATATGACTCCAATGATATAATTCGTGCATGCCTAAATATACAGGTATGAAAAAAACAAGCATGATTGGCAAAGTAACCATAACAGATTCCGTCATTCGTCTTAATACGACACTCCAAGTTGCATCAACTAAATGATGAAGGAGGGTAAAGAAAAGGCCCCCCAAGCCAATTGTGACCCAAAAGATATAAGACGTTAAGTAGGCATAGAAAAATTGATCATGAAACTTCCAGCACCCAAATACGCACACTGCGGCACCAATAAATCCCGTAAAAATGGCCAGTGAATTTACACCTCCAGTATCATCCAATTTAAATGTCTGCTTATCTAATTTCATACTGCTTCTTCATGAACTTTGGTATTTAGATTTAATTCCAAAAATGGTAACAATTCCTTGAGGATATATGATTCCAACTTCGGTAAATATTCAGGCCAAGGCCATAGCAACTCCATTGAGGAAATACATAATTCGTTTATTTGTTTCAAAATAAATGCTTCCGAAAACTGTTTTCCTTGGGCTAAGGTAAACTTTCTTCGTTTCATATCCGTACCCAACGTTTTGCCAGTTAATTCTTCTTCTCCCATTACATCCATGAGATCATCTGCAAGTTGATACGCAGTTCCTAAACGATATCCAATTTCCGCAAACGCGACAGACTTTTGGGCATCCGTCCCTCCACATGCCTCAGATACAAAAGCAAATAGTGGACCCGTTTTCCCCCTAGCAATGTTAATACAAGATTTTGCATCAATCTCTCTTCCATGGTAGACAAGTTCGTGGACAACTTCTTTTGCGCACACTTCCCTGACTTTGCCAACGAATGAACTGACTTTACCCAATTCACCACCTTCGATTAATAATTGAATTGAACTGCTGAAAAACAAATCTCCTATCAAAATTGCTCCAGTTGCCCCAATTTCCCGCCATAGACTTGGCTGACCACGACGCAAATTTGCACAATCAATTACATCATCATGGAATAACGTTGCTGAATGGATTAATTCAGTCGCAGCACATGCCCTCACCACCCGATCAAGTTCAACGAAACCATCCCGAAATAGTGCGAAACCCAATCGACTCCGAAGCATTTTTCCAGGCGAAAACTTATTTTTTATCGTTGTAACAATTTCATGATCGGCATTTTCACCAATCTCTGACGTGATAGTCTCAAAAACTGACTTTATTGTATCTGTAGTACATTCAATAAAATGAGATTGAGTTACTTTTTCTTTAACTATTTGCATCGTTTTCTTTCAATTTTTCTGAGGTGTCTAAATTACCTGATAACTGTAATTTGACAAGGGAATATTCGTCAAAAATCAAAATTCTCGAACCATAGTATATCTTAGGTTAAATGACATTCCCATATACATAGTATAAAATTTTAAAGATTATAACATGGAAATCAGGATATTAAATCTATAATCAACGATTGTATACCTGATTTATAAACGTTTCTTTTCAAGTCTGTACATTGATCCATTCCTGGCTTATCAGATTCTGGGATACATCGATATCGATTAGATTTAAATAACCGGTATAGGTTAAAGAGCCAGCACAAAATTCGGCGCTGCCATTCTCCTCCCACCGTGAAAAGTGAGAATGAATATGACCACATAGCGATATGTCAATTTTTTTTTCTCTTAATGCTAATTGTAATATTTTGTTATTTTCGCAGCGGCGCCTAAACGATAGCAGTTCCCCTTTTTTATCAAAAATGGGGAAGTGAGCAACCAAGATTACCATTTTTCTATTAACGTTACTATCACGAAATAATGACGTGAGCCATGCATGAGATTTCGTATCAATTATTCCTGTTGATTTAAACAAGTTTACCGGGGCAGCTTCGTTTACTAAAACAAAAGAGACATCCTTAAACTCATAACTAATTGGAAGATCATCCAAATCGAATTTTCCCCGATTTACGGTATTAAAGGTTTCATATAGTGCCGCAACGCATGATGGTCTTTTTACATAATAGTCATGATTGCCTGGGACATATAAAAAATCGAAATTTGTATCTTCAACGAGAGGAGCTAAGGCGTCTTTTGCACGAAGAAATTCAATGGGTTCACTTATACTTGTAAAATCGCCGGTACATATGACAATATCGGGCGCTAACAATTTTATTTTACTTATAGCGGTGGCAACCAGATTCCAGTCATGGTGATATTTCCGTCTTAGCAGATAATTAAACGCACCTAAAAGTCGTTTATCAAAATATCCGCTAAAATCCTGAAGCCAGCCTCCTGCATGAATATCTGAAAAATGAACAATCCGCATCAATTAAACCTCTTTCTTTTTACGCGTCATCAGGAATTCAATTTTGATTGAATTTCCTTCGACTATGCTGCTAACAATTGTTTTTTCGACATTCGTTTGTCTTTGTAGAAAAAATTTTAGCAGTACTCCATCGAAAACCATTTCGACGATGGTTTATAGTAGAAAGCCTCTTGTCTTACCTTTTTAACACAGTGACAAGAGGCTCTAATTTAAGAATCGTTTATTGCTATTTTCCAGAAATACGCTCAACTACAATTAGTTTGTAGTGCATAGCAGCATGCCCTATCAGTTTATATCGAAAAAAGCCTTTCTAGATGAGCTGCTTTGGGGACCCTCAAACATTAATCTCGCCTGATAGGCGAGAGAGAGATGGCAATTCGTCATTGAACATTGGCGTGACAACAATGACATGCTGTTTTTGAAGTGACAATCATAAATGCGGCAGTGAATATTTCCTGAACTTAACCAGCTGCGCCGGGGTTTTCTATTCCAACAATAGGCAAAATCAGTCCTGCTTACAAGCGGTGCTGTATCCAAATCTCCCATGTTATAAATTTAATCGCTGCTCGTTTGTAGTACCGCCTTCAGGCGGAAGTTTTTGGAGAGCTTCAGCGATCCGGTGTTTTTACACGCTCGCTGAAGCATCGCTAACACTTCCGCCTGAAGACGGGACTACAAACTCAACCTCTTCCAAGATAGTGATTTTACTGAATATGTGCTTTTCCAGCATAAACAACAACTTAGAATAGACTACCTATACTATAAATTTATAAGTTAGCACCTGAATCCGTGAAGGTTTTCTTTGAATGTAGTTGCGAGGCAGTAAGTATTTAGCTGTAGTGACTACTGCAACTGCTTACTAACGAAGCAAATGCATTTAAAGAAAGCCTCCGCGAAGTGGCGACATATTGCTAATTTGT
>JAJFLO010000297.1 GCA_021772675.1 Verrucomicrobiota bacterium
GAAATTCTTATGATGTATCTCATCTCGTTTTGGATGGTTTTTCATTCATTGGAAATGTTTTCTTTATCTTTATGGTGCTGGGCAAGGCACTATTTGTTGAAAACTAATGGCAATTTGATAATAAATGTCACACCTTTATCCTCATTATTTATTACCTCAATTGATCCTTCGTGAATAGCAATTATTTGTTTTGCGATTGCTAAACTCAATCCTTGTCCTTCTGAATGGTGAATCAATTCTTTGTGTGTAAACTCGTCAAAAATATGAGACAAATATTTTTCGTCAATACCAGTTCCTTGATCCTTAATAAGTATATGTATATCGTTCTGTTCCAATTTTACGTCAATTGCAATCATACTGTCATTTGGGCTAACATTAATCGCATTATCTAGTATTGAGCAAAAAACGGTCACCATATGATCAAAATCGTAGCGGCATACAAGGTCTTTTTCCATGTTCTTGACTACTGTTAAATTTTTACCTTCAGCTTTTGGGTCTATTTGAGCTACCGCAGTTTCAATGGCAGAGCCGATATCAAGAGTTTTTAGGTCAAAAGTTGATTGGCCCGATTTGATCAAGGACAAAGTTAAAACCTTTTGAAAAAGGTTATGTAATTGGTTTGCCCCATTTCGTATTACCTTATACCATTCATGTCTTTCGTCCCGTGTCATTTCATCATCATCTTCAAATAGTAGATCCAGAGGTCCTAAAATATTCGATAATGGAGTGTTCGTTTCATGGCACAAAAGAGATAGTAAGTCTTTTTTCAGGTTATCAACTTCTTCGATAAAGCGCAGTTTTAGGTGAACTCTAATTTTCGCTAAAATTTCTTCTTCTTCAAAAGGTTTTGTGATATAATCATCAGCGCCTACCTCATAACCTTTTAACCGTTCTGCAAGCATAGCTTTGGCAGATATAATGATGATTTTTGTAAATTTAAGTTTGGGAATTTTGCGAATTTCACGACAAACTTCATAACCATCCATGCCCGGCATCATGATATCTAACAAAATCAGGTCTGGCTGATGTTTTAAGGCCAAACGAAGAGCTGTTTCACCATCCATAGCAACTATTAGGTTATAGCCGACTAATGTTTCCTCTAATATTTCAATATTCGTTGGATGATCATCTACGATTAAAATATTACTTCTTTTTTTCATAATCTCACTGGTTAAGAATTTTTTATTAAAGGGATTGCAAATGAAAATTTTGTCCCGCAATTGTCATTGTTTTCTGCCCATATCAATCCTTCATGTACTATAATTATCTCTCTGTAGATTGACAGTCCTAATCCTGTACCTCCTGCACCCGTTTCTGTTACGCTTGATTGAATGAATTTATCGAATACAATTTCAAGTTCCTCTTTAGGGACGCCTGGACCTTGGTCAGATATCGACACTTTTACTTTATCTTTATCAGATACAATATCAATATCAATGGTGCTACCTGAATGGCTAAATTTTATGGCGTTACTTAATCGATTTCTAATTACTTGCATCAATCGTTCTGAATCAACATAAACCACAATATAAATTTTGGGTTTACTAAATTCTAATGTAATTTCCTTTTCTGCTGCCAATGATGACGTGTTATCAATTACTTTTTGAATCAGTTGATGAATTTTACAGTTACTAAACTGAAATACCATCATTCCTGACTCTAATTTTTGAAGATCAAAACTATCGTTTAGTATTTTTAGAAGAACTTCTCCACTATCTCTGATTTTTGAAAAATAGTTAATTATCTTTTCGATCTCGACGTCTTTGGATCGTTTAATTCCAAAAGATGCGAAGCTTAAAATTCCATGAAGGGGTGTTCTCAATTCATGGGACATATTTGCAAAAAAGTGACTTTGTTCTTTTGTCGTTTTTTCTGCCGATTCTTTTTCGTTTAAAAGAAATATTTCATGAAGTTTTTGTTCTGTAATATCTTCAACAGTGCCAACATGCCCAGTAAATTTATCAATTTCAAATAGTGGAGTGGATCGAATACGTAACCATTTTATATGATTGTCAATAGTTGTATACCGATAGCCATCAGGTTTTCGACAGGTTTCTGTAAAATTATTTCCTGAAATGAATAACGAATGTCGAAAAACCTACTGCTTGCAGTATAATTCGATATTCCGCTACTTTTGCTAATTCTTTACTTCCATCAAAATAATATTCCTTCGAAAGCCTAATTTTATCTTCACTTATGATGAATCTCCCCCATTTATAACCGGATAATTCTTCCTCAGTTCAGCCGAATATTTCCAGGTATTTTTGGTTTATGTAAATGTACTCTCCCTTCGAATTTGATTTAAAAATTCCCAATGGTGATGCTTCGCATAAAGATCGAAATATTTCATTGGCCTGTACTATTTTCTGAGTTTGTATTTTTACCTGTTGCTGTAGATGGTTCCTGCTTGTTTCTAACTTTGTGTACAGTTCCCTCATCTCATCAGAACTAATTTGAATCGACCTGTTTAGAAGCTCTCTAGTGCGGAGTCCAAGATCTATTGTCCGTTTTTTTATGCAGCGGATTTTTCCGCCACCTTTGTGGGGTCGGTTACTATGCTTGTGAGCTGTTGTTGAGCCGTGAGTGCTCGCTTTCGGCGAATCGGTCCCTTGTCGCTTTCTATCAGATGCGTAATGGTTTCACGGCTGTCGGTAAATACACGGATGAATTCCTCCCAGTTGCTGCTGGGCACCTTGTCATGGTAGTCGGTAGACAAATTTCCCATCAGCAACATCTGGTTCCCGAGATACGGGGTGTGAATCGAATCGACTTCAAAATGCTTTATCGTCCGGGTAAAACAGCGGACGACCCGCTCATGCAGACCTTCACCAGTGTATTTCATTGTGAAGGGGTGAGCAAAATTGTCATTCCATGTTGTCACGTAATCCTTAATAAGGCCACGCAACGATGCTACCGTGGTGCACTGGCGGTCTTTCAAGCAGTGCTGATGAAGAAGACCGAACCAGATTTCGACTAAATTCAGCCATGAAGCGTGATA
>JAJFLO010000298.1 GCA_021772675.1 Verrucomicrobiota bacterium
TAAAAACATTATAATAAGTATAATAATAAAAATATCAAGCAATATTTATTATACTTAAAAAATAATTGCAAAATTTTTTAATGCTTGAAAATGAAGAATTTACAAAAATAAGGGTGAGTTAAGTGGTAAACATAGGTTATAACGAAGTGGGTGGGAAAAGCGAGCTAACTGATTGACAGGTCAGATTAATTCACGCGGTTTTTTGCTACGAGCACATATTTTACTTCATTTAATCGGTTTGAGGGTTTAATTCCCCGATGCTTGCATCGATCAGATTTAGTTTTTTTATTTAGATACCTCGTGGGCTTGCCCCGAGGAGTTTCATTCAACTTCTAAAGAACCCGAAGTGTTTAAAATAATTCACTATTCCTTCCAGTTCCTAAGGAATTCTCCTAATAATGCTACAGGAAGTCATAGGGGCTATCAAGCCTATATGGATTCAATTGCATATTTAACGCGATCAATGCCTTTTTCCAGTATTGACTTAGGACATCCGAAATTTAAGCGAAAGAATCCGCTTTTTCCAAAATTAACTCCATCGGAAATGCCAACACCATGCTGATAGAAGAATTCATATGTGTTTTTGATATTCAGATTTCTAATATCGATCCAGGCAAGGTAGGTTGCCTCAATTTTATTCAATGACGTGCCGTTTATTTCATTATTAAATTTTTCAATAACGAAATCGCGGTTTTTTGTTAAATACTCCATTAACTCATTGACCCACGAAGCCCCGTGTTTATAACACGCGAGTCCTGCAGTATACCCAAGTGTATTAATCTCTGGCACAATTCCTTTTTTTATGTTGCAAAACTGGGATCGTAGTGACCTATTTGGTATTATGGCAAATGAACATCCTAACCCCGGGATATTAAACGTTTTGCTTGGCGACATCAACGTGATAGTTCTATTCTCAATGTCAGTATTTAGGGATGCAATTGGGATGTGTTTGTTTCCCGAATAAACTAAATCACAATGGATTTCATCTGAACATAAAACCAGATCATGTTTTAGGCAAAAACTGGAAATTTCAGTTAATTCCTTCTTGTTAAAGACGCGACCCGTAGGATTTTGCGGATTACAAAGTAAAAATAATTTACAGTCTTCTGAGATGTTGTTCTCAAGATCATCTAGTGGGATCGTCCAATGTTGATTAATATTTTGCATTGGAATTGTGATAAGCTTCCGCTCCGAATAAGATGGTGCAGAAAGGAACGGTGGATAGATTGGGGTTAATGTTATTATTTTACTATTTTGATGCCCACATGACCGGCAGGCGAGGTTAATCCCACACACTAATCCCGGAAGCAGTATGATCCAGGAGGGATCAACCGTCCAATTATATCGATCAAATAATCTGGTGCAAATCAATTCGACAAGTTCCTTAGGTGGAAGATGATAGCCTAAAATTCCAAAATCCACCTGATCTTTTATTGCAGTTAGGACAGGTTGAGGCGCCTGAAAATCCATATCCGCAACCCACATTGGAATAATATCTTCATTTAGATATTTGTCCCATTTTAAACTTCCAGTACCGTGTCGATCAATGACCGAATCAAAATTAACCATTTCTTTGACTTTCCGGGGAATTATAATTTTTTAATTTATGTTTGGAAAAGTACCCAAATATACGGAAAAAGGAAGAGCGGCCATGGGGGGATGACCGCTCTTTGGGGATATGACAGCTTGTTGCTGCCATGGGAGAAACTAAAGTATTGTGTTTAGCCTATACACTTATAGACAGTATAAACTAACTTAAGTTTTAAATTATATAAGTTTTCTTTAAAATTTTACTAAAAAATCCAATATTGCAGGCAGAGCAAGTAAGAATTTTATCGTTAATCAAGAAATTAAATCCACACTTCTGAGGAACCTGAATAGAATAAAATATGCCAATTCAATGAGAAAAAATGTTGTACAAATTATTACTAGAATGGTACCGGGCGGAGCAAGTAATATTGTCTTTGATCTAATTAAATTTGGTTCAGATCGTTATGATATAACTTTAATTACCGGCATTGAAGATCTTCCATTAAATTTAAATGAAAAACTACCCAATATATCGATTAAAATTGTACCCGAATTAAAGCGAAATATATCACCATTGCATGATTTTATAGCGACAAGGAAAATAATCTCTCTATTAGTAAAGCAGAAGGTGGACATTGTTCATACTCATACTTCAAAAGCAGGATTTATTGGGAGAATTGCCGCAAAATATTGTAAAATTCCAATAATTATACACACCACCCACGGTTTAATATACATTCCTGATAGCAATATTCCCGGAATACCAGATTTTAGCATTGTTAACAAAATGTTTTTAATACTGGAACGTTGGGCTGGTAAGTACACAGACGCACTTACCGTTCTCAGCAATGCAGAAAAGAAAATGTGCCATACCCTTAACCTGGCAAATGAACAGAAAGTTCATACGATAAGTAACGGTATCGACTTAGAACGCTATACGAAAAATGAAGATGCTGGTAACGCCGTCAGGAAATCGTTAGGAATTGATCAATCGGAAATTGTAATTTTATCAGTGGGACGGCTGACATCTGAAAAGGGACATTCCTTCTTACTCAAGGGGTTTTTTAGGTTACTTGACCGTCATGAATCGATTCGATTGATAATAGCAGGGGATGGGCCGGAACGTATCAATTTAGAGAGCCAAATTTCTGATTCAAGTAATACTCAAAACGTTATTTTTTCGGGATATTCAAATGACATTCCTTCTCTATTATCCGCCGCGGATATTTTCGTATTGCCATCATTATATGAAGGATTTGGTCTGGCAATTATAGAGGCAATGGCCGTCGGATTGCCTGTAATTGCTTCAAATGTGGGTGGGATTCCGGAAATCATAAATTCGAAAAACAATGGATTTTTATTTAAAAAAGGAGATGTTACAGAACTGACAGAGCAATTAAATGAATTAGTTATGAATCGGCAAAAGCGAACTGAATTAGGAAGGAATGCGTTAAAAACATCAAAGAAATATAGCCTACAAAAAATGTTGGATTCTTATTATGCATTATATGACCAAAATTAGGGATGCTTCACAAGATAGTTTACACTTTTGAGTATGCTGTGCTAGAAAATGAAAAAAAAATATCGAATATCGAACAAGGAATGTAGAATCATGAAGTTTTTTTCCTTCGTCATTCATAATTCCTTGTTCGATATTCGATA
>JAJFLO010000299.1 GCA_021772675.1 Verrucomicrobiota bacterium
CTATCTGCCTGTAGGCGATACATTAGCAGAGCAGGATTTGAACCTGATGGACAACAATAACTAATTTCGTATATAATGATCTATGTCATAAATACTCCCAAAGTTTCAGATTTAACTTGGCACGAAGAGGTCCGACCCTAATTCGTCCAAACTGTTTCATCTTCCAAACGGGCATCTATTGTTATATTACCGTCAGCGGTTTCCTCAACTGAGGACATGTCTGTTCAAGAATCAGATTACTGCTCTACTATTTTCTCGGATCAGGATTCCAATTGCCTTTTTTAAGTTGTTCATATTTTTTCTGAAGAAAGTTTTTATGAGAACCATCGGTCATGGCTGTCTTGAATACGGCGACGGCCAGATCAAGTTTGTTTGCCTTATGGGCAACATCAACAAGAAGAATAATACGGCGCCAAGCCCTTGAACCCATTTCAGCAGCAAGCGTCTCAAAGAGGTCGAATCGTTTTTGTTCAGCGACGATTTGCCCCTTGAGCGTGAGAGCGGCTTCAGCCTGGTAGTCCAGATCGATGGCTTGCAACGCGGTTATACGAGTGCAAAGAAAATCTAGGCAGAAATCTGTTTCTGCTGTCGTTAGCTTGGCGAAATAACCATCGGTCTGGTCGTCTGTGAAGCCATAGTCTTCCCAGATGAGAAACTCAAGCAGATCTGCCCAGTAAATTTCGGTTGCGATGCCGGTTTTCTGGTGTGGGATTTCCAGGTAGAGCTGGAATGCTTCCTGAAAGCTGTCGCCGATAGCGCCATACGAGTCGTCTGCGATTTCAATCAATTCTATCGCAACGGTCAACAGACTGCGCAGCATGGCCTGTGCTTTGACGATTTCACTCTTATCCAAAAGTTTTTGTGCCCGAGCTGTTTCAGCATCGAGTTTACTGGCCAGGCCGTGTGATGCATTTTCGCCATAGAATGTGTTCCAACGGAAACGTTGTCTGAAACGTTCAGCAAAAGACTCTGGCGAGATTGGGAAATGCGGCCACTGGCCATGCGAAGCCTGCCGGTACAGGCGTTCTTCGGGGAGATGACGCATCGCATAGGAGCGTTCATGCACTCGTTCGTTGTGTTTCAGAATACGGCCGGGAGCACGGCGTTTCTCCGCATTCAACAGCGTAGGATTGACAGTTTTGAGAACCGTTTCTGGGAGGATTTCTACTGTCATAAGACGCTGCTGAAGGTCACGCAGGTGGCTAAGCTTGCGCTTTGCATCTTCTTTACCAAAATGACCCTTCCGCTCTTTTCTGAAATGCTGGGCCAGTTGGTCAAGATCATTGCTGAAACCATCGGCCGTCACCAGCAAAAACCAAAGATCCCAATAACTCATTTGAGATTTCCTATCGTCGAGTCCGCTCAAATTGAAAGCGACATCGGTTCCGACAGGTATTGGCGGCTTCGATGAGCAGCTTTTTTGTGGCTTTTTAGACATTGTATCACACTCCATCCACCTAGTTATTCTTAAATATTTCAGGTACCAGTCGTCCCGTCCGCTAAATCTGATGAGTCTGTCTCTATTCCTCTCCTGACGAACTGTTAAGAATTTCTTAATAGTCGCCTCTGATAATCCATTGGGGTCATAGTTTCTTATTGGACATTAATTTAACAGTTTCTCAATCTCGGATATACGTTTCCCAAATTGCTTATCATTTATTATAGCCTTTTCCACCATTTTACAAGAACTACTAACCCCACCGACAGTACGGAAGTTAAGATGTTTTGCAAGCTGCGAAAGGGTATATCGGCCATGACAATATTTTTTGGTAAGGTATACTAAAACCTCGCGACGCTCGTCGAATAGCGATGTATTTGGTTTGTACCTATTGTCGTCGCAATTATAGTTTAAGTGAAATGGGCGCCCGATTTTCAGTTTTACAGCTAAAAACAAAAAGAACAAGCAAAGAAAAATTATTTTATCATTTATAATTACTTATAATAAAGCATTTTAACTTTCGCCGACCACTAATTTCCAATAAATACTCCCAAAGTTTCAGATTTAACTTGGCACGAAAGGGTTTGACCCTAACCCCCTCTGCAACCGGGACAGCCGGAGCGGAAAACAAGGATTACCTCCAAGAAAACTTAAAACTTTATGCCTGACCCGAATTCGGTCTTACAAATTCTTCGGAAAGAGGCTCGGAATATTCAATTAGTAATCGCTTTCAAAAACTCTTTTTATTTTTCCTTCTTTATCAAAGACGATGCCGATATATGCGGTCCCTAGCCAAATATCTGGATCGAGGAGATAGTGCCATTCGTTTTCTATTGATTGGACGTGATCTCCACAAACGGGACATGAAAGGTTAGTCCCCGTTCCTGTCTTCCTCAAAACGCTGTGTAAATTCGAGTCATGTTTCTTTTCGCACATAAACTTTCCAGCTCGGAGACGTTTGAGATCATGTTTGCAAAGCTTTATAACCTCATTCTTTGTCATTCCAGGCTGAAAATTCTCCTCTGTAAAATGCGTACCATTACGTGAATTACAGCTAACGCAAATCGACAGTAAGATAACGAGAAAGCTTAAACGCTGGAGGTTTGCGGGTGCTTTTTTCGAAAGTATCTGATGAAAACTTCGGGTAGTCGTTGCCAAGTATGAGATGTATTGATTTGATGCATCGATCATTGATCGTGAATCGTTTTCATGATCGGGAAAAACCTGAGGAACTCTGCGGAAGTAGAAATTGTTTTGATTTCTGTTAGGCGATTATCAGGTGTAACGTATCTCTCGAGAGCATCAGCAAAATCATGCAAGCACATACTGACTACTATCGAAAATTTGTTCGAAGCCATCGCATTAGCAAGACCGGTATCAACCTGAATGATCGTCGATGTCGCCGAAGCGACATAACTGGCACCGTCTGTCCACGTCAAGCGAGCACCCTCTATTTTTTGACGATTGCTTGACTTAAGTAGATGGGCTTGGACTGTGAAACCTGTGAATTTTTGTAGTATCTCGGACATCAAATTGGTGTATTCATCTGCGCCAAGAGATACAGAATTAAGTGTGCTTCCGACTAATACATCTCTATAGAAGACATGCTTTATTAATTCCCATCTTGCGATCTGTGTACTCTGAAAAATCCAAGGAACAAGTTTTCCACGAGTACCAAGAAAATGGTGGGTTTGGAAGGAAGGAGCGGCATCCGGAATGATTTTCACAAATTTTTCCGTCGGCATACCAAGATATATATTAATGAGTGGAGACGGGTATATTGCGGATGTGGAAGGATATGGCCTTGGTATTGGTTTTTCAGCCAACTGTAATAAATGGGCAGCAGCTTCTTTGTTAGGACTATTCCTAATTTGGCTGAGGACTTCTTCTTCCGTCTCATTGTTAAGTTTTTCCGTCAGCCATGCCTCTTGTTTTGCAATCGAATCTCCACCTTTCTGACGAATTTCAAGTACTCGTGCTTTAGTTCTGGCCATCGCCTCACCACGTTGCCTTACTTGCTCTGACCGGATATCAGTATCTGATTTTGCGTAATCCCCGGGGGAAGCATTAGATTGCGAGAGAACGTTCCCGCAATTAAGCACAAGGCACAATATCAATCCAAATTTGAATACGTTTTTCAAATAGATCCTCTAGATTTTCAGTGTAATCTCACGGTGTCTGTGTTGACTTCTGGATCAAGTGTAACGTCTGGATCCACTGTAGAATAATTAGCTGGCCAGTCGTCCCATGGCGGATCTGGGGTCTGAGTATCAGTATCATTCAGAATTGCCGTGATTTTATCCTTGATTGGATCAATGACCGATGAATCGTTCCAATTACTTCCAATTCCAAGCTTATGAGCGCCGATTGCCTGGCCAATTATATTGTTGTGAAAATCTTGAGTTGTATTTTTAGCCGGAGTTCCGTTATTTATGCCTGATGGGTGTTCTGCACCCAAATAAGTACTAACAGACTTCACCTCGTGTGCATCACCCCACGCTTTCGCAAACAGCGCCCCAAAGTCGCTGTCCGCAGATAAAAGAGCTTGCCAGCAAAGATGTCTTGCAGGGTCAATTTTCGCCCCTGAGAACTGACTGGTCGCGAATGCGTCAGCGGTGCTGGCAATCAGCACCATATCGGGAAGCAAGGTTATATCCACGCTACCAACCCAAATCAATTCTGTAATAGTTAGATCAGCATTACTCGTGTCATAAATTAAAGACTTTGCTTCGTCAAAACATTGAGCTGAAGCATCAGTGGCAGCACGTATCGAAAACGTTCCTGCAGTATTCGTCGGCGTAATGTTCCCTGTAGTATTATTTATCCCTGCACCAGCAATTGATGTTCCTCCTGTATTGTCATTTTCTATAGACCATTCAACTTGCAAAGGTGGCGCAGGAGAAATGGTGACTGATGCCGACGTGGGTGTTTGAGCACCTATTGAAGTGTAGATGTCATTAACATAGTAATAGAGGATGTCCTCTTTATTATCGATCTCCACCTTTTGGGAGATGATCACTAACTCTTGAAAATTAAATGTTTGCAAATAGGATATTTAGCTGTTTTGAAAAGACCTTTTAAAAAGCACGGTTTTGACGTTAAGTGGAAAATTGAATTCCACCTTAATTATTTTCAGCTGAAAAATATTAGTTTAATATAATACCCCTTTACTACTTTTTCCTGCGGCGTTTGCGTTTCGGGGTAATCCATTTGGCTTTGTCCGGATTGAAGGTGATTTCTGGAACTTGACCGCGCTCGCTGGGAGCCGTCTTGTCATGGATCCTCTTGAGTTCAGTCGGAACTAATCGGGCGTAAATCTGAGTTGTGGTTATGTCACTGTGTCCGAGTAATTCCTGGACGTGTCGGATGCTGGCACCGCCTTTTAGTAATTCCACAGCACAGGTATGACGGAATGAATGGGTGGTGATATCAGGAGGTAGGCCGGCATTATCCCGGTATTTGCGAACGATGTAATACAGTGTCCCGAGTGTAAATGGTCGTCCTTTGGCCGTGAGGAAGACAGCGTCTGCAGATAACGATGACGGGCAGTTCTTCCGCTGGCCTTCAAGACTCGGTCTGATTTTTCCGAGATATTCCTGTAAATAGCGGACCGCTACTTTGCTGATGGGAACGATCCGGTCTTTGTTTCCTTTTCCTTGCACAACACGAAGCGTTTTTCCGGTTAAATCCAGGCCGTAGAGTGATAACCGGCACAACTCGCCAGCTCGCAGAGCTGAAGCGTAAAGCAGTTCGAAT
>JAJFLO010000300.1 GCA_021772675.1 Verrucomicrobiota bacterium
GGCCTTTATTGTTTATTTCAAGTAAAATATAAAAAAATAAACTATTTTAATTAGTGACCACAATATTTACATAGAAATATATGTAAATTACTATTATATATTTGGTTAGCTTAAAATATGCCCTCGAAGATCCGTTGTAATCCCGGCGGGATAAACTCGTCAACGTCATCTGAAAGCTGGGCAACAAGATCTCTAACCTCGATGGTCTCGTCAGTTAAATCCGCATACGTGGCTGACATTAACGTTTTTTGGGGTTGCGGATGAATTGCGTGCAGGTCGAATATCAGGAATTTTTCCTGATCGGCGTTTTCATCCGTTTTCAACTTCAATCGGCATTGTGCATCAATATCCCAACGATAGTTTCCGTCAGAATCACTTTCGATGAAAATATTCAATAAAAGCTCAAGCGCCTTAGTCTGGTCGGCATTGAGTGGGAACTGTCCTTCACAGGCGAAGGTCAACGTTCGGCTGTACGGCGGTTCCTCGCCTTCGTCCTCACCGGTATCCTCACCCGCCTCTTCTTCAAAGTCTTTAATGGTTGCTTCCCCGTTCGGTGTTATTTCTGTGGGTACCGCATCCTCATGAGTCGTGACGAACTGCAGCAACAGCTTATCCAGGATCATCCCCTTCACATAATCCGGCATGGTGATATTGACATCATCCAGACTGTTGACAAACTCCGCGATGTCGAGCGATTCAATGGTCCCGGTAAACAGCCAGCTCTGATCCCTTTTTTCAGCCTCCATATAAAACTCAAGATTTGAGAATTTTAGATAACCTGAAACAGCGCCATTGACATGACGTTCATCCGCGTGATTAAATGGATCGGCGATCTCCAATATAAAGCGGGGATTGCTTAACGAGATGTTTTTGAAGAGACGGCACTCCATATCGATCAAGACATCTAATTCCAGGGACGAAATGGTCTTGTTCATGGGATTGAAATTCATTTCGAACGTATCGACTGAAATATTTCTTAACGTCATAAACGAAGCCGGCAATTGCAATTCCCCCCATGGCGTATCTATCGGCATATCCGACACCTGGGAAGCGTTTTCGAGTTCAACATTTCCGTCCAGGGAAAAGAACCAATCCTCGTCCTCTTTCCCATAAGGAATCGTTAAGCCTATATCCATTGTCACTCGGTCGTCGATCGACACTTCGCCGAATAATCCAAACAAAACATACAGCTTTTGATTTTGAAACAGCTGAATCGTAGCGCCCAGCCCGAGTGATTCGATTACAAACTTATCTTCCACCACGGCCCAGGACTCATCCGATTGGATTGCAAATGACAGAAGTAATATTTTGAGAGTGTCGGGGGCTAATTGGAGCTTTAGATCCTCAATATAGAAATTCGGGATCTGCCGTAAGCGCGGCAAGCTTCCCTGCTCTGTAGGTCCATCAATAACGGCCCCGAAATCCACGGACTCCTGTAAGGGCGCGTTTTTCTCGCTGATCTCCTTGACAAAATCCAATAATTCGTTTAAACCCAGTCGAATAGGACCTCTATTCAGGTTAAACTCCCAGCAGTTTGCCAACATCGCGCCGGCAAGGGGCAGTCGCACGGAAATATCAACCTTGGTCTCACCGATACACAGGTCTGAATAAAAGTAGGCGCTCCCGGTATTGTTCCGCCCCGTGCGCATCATCTCAAACCCGAAGTTTTCCAGGGCTAACCCTACTGCCGAAAACGATCCCAGGCTTACACCTGCGGTATCCTCTTCTGTCTGGGTCTCCAATCTGCCGATATAACATGTCTGCTCCGCCGAGTCATAAATGAGTTCTACCTTGTCCATTTCCGTGTTAAGGATGACCGCAATCGCATCGATATTTGTGAGCGGAATTATCGGGTTACGGATGAGATTTCGTACATTTAACGGTTGAAATTGGACGGCAAATTCAAAATCAAAGCGACCGTCACTTCTAAAGTCCAGGTACAATTCAAAACTGTCGATTTGGCACCCTAATAGATCAGTCGTCAGTGCACCCTTTAAGACCAGGTTGTTTTCCTCCTGTTCAAGAGTACAGGCCCCTAAATCGATCGACTGCATATCTAAAATGTTCAATAAATCTAAGAAGGCGGGATGTTGATGGATGATATCATCTCCGTCTTCGGACCATCTGAGCTGTTCATTTTCAATAATTGCAGTGATCCGACTCATTATCGTCCTTTTCGTCTTTTTCTAGCTATCGTGCTATATCTGAATTTCCTTTTTTCCCCGGGAATTTCTACACTAGATCCATGATTCCAACTGTAATAATCTCTAAAGGCTTCGCCATAACTGAAAAATTCCTGACCCGGGAATCTGGATATGATATTAATTTCCTGATATGGTTCGTTTCCCGAAGAACTTGGTCGCTCTATATAGTTTCTCACCGCATTGTACCCATTCAGTAAATACCAAATTGTTTTAAGCTCGTCACCAGTCAAATTTTTCTTATTACGGAAGCGAAACGCAGCGCATTTTATTATTTGCAAATTCCCGTATCTAATAGCTGTATCCTTTTTTTTTATAAATCCCGTATAAAACATACTACACACATAAATGAACAATTCATCTACCAAAGGAAATAAATTTAAATCGAAGTCCCAGAGAGGTAATTCATCTTCGAAAGAGTTGGTATCAAATGGCTCCTTGCAATTCTTAAACCAAGCTTTATAATGACGTTGCTTTCCATTTACATAATAATTTTTCCTCGTGAATACAAAATTTATTAGATTTTGGGAACAATCAGAAGTTGTCTTTGGGAAGGAATTCTTATCCATTTTGTACAATATGCATTCTAGACATTTAAATGCAGCTTCCTTTATTTTATTTACATCTTGGAAAACGTGCCAAATATTTTCCCTTTCATTTTTACGTAGCATTAGCAGTCGGTGCAATGCGGGAAAGTATTCTTTACAATAATCCATTCCATCTGTTTGATCTTTCTCTAAATCCATAAAACACCACATGACTATTTTGAGTACTTGTCTTTTAAATTGACAAAGAACAAGAATTTCTATATCAAATATGTCCTCTCCGAATGACAAATCTTCCAATGTACTTTTATCCATTTCACATGGATACCCCCTTTTACAGAACTGGGGGATGGGGTTAATATTCCAGTTTTGTGCTATATAGGGAGTATATTCGACTCCTTTTCCCTCTCCATATCGACATATAACCTGATATTTTTGATTTACGTCGCGAATAGTCGTGACATTCATATTGTCTTCTTGTTCATCGGTGATGTCTTCTTCCATGGCATTGTCGTCAACTTGGTTAATCAATTTAATGCATACGCTTATTAACGATTTCACAGATCCGTGAGACAACGCATAGCCTAACAGTTTCCGCAATTTCGAAATTTGCTCTGTAGTCAAATCAGATAAGTTGCCATCCTCAACATCTCTTTTTATCGCTATATAGGATTTTCCATGCTTCTTATTCACTAAACCTAATTCCTGCAGATTTTTGACATTTTCCGAATTTAATGTTTCTATAAACTCATTTAAGCCATCACAATTCTGGACAACATTACTCAAATACATTTTATTGGCAATATTATTGATTTTTCTACCCCTAATCTTAAAGTCATTGAGAAAATATAAAAATTTATTTCCACGATTTTGATCCTCACAATAAGAATCTAATACTCCTAATGTATCGAGATCAGGCAACCCACCAGATAACTGTTTGTTACACGGTACTACCATTACTCTCGGGCACATAATTTTGTAAAGTTCTTCCTCATTGTTATTTTTGCTTCCATGATGTGTGACTTTCATGACATCAACTGGCAGGGGGCAGTTATGATAAGGTTCTTGTGATAATAATTCAATTAAAGACGGCGTAACTGGTGTATAATTCGAAGTTTCTTTATAGCTCAAGTCCCCAGCGGTATAATAGCGAAAACCATTCCAGTGCAAAATAAACGCCAGGGAATTATCATTCTCATTGGTGGAGCCTGTATTGGTTACATTATTTCCATCATAAAGAATTCCGCCAGCGCAATAACAGGTCAGAACCCCTAATTGATCTGACTGATCCCATTCTAGTTTATTTCGTGTTAAATATATATTGAGTGGTCTCTTGTTCTCTTCATTAAGTTGGGCGTCGACCGACCAATTATCCTCTTTGATGAATGGAATTTCTATCCTTTTCAAATATTTTGCTTTTTTTTTGACATATGACCAATATGTTCCTACCTGGTCTCCTTGTCTGTGATTTTCAGACCGACTGTTTATTGATTTGAAGCCTAAAATTTCAGGATATTCAACGTTACTTACATATTGGTATGTTCCATAATCCAAAACGTGGTCAAATTTCACTTTGGATTTTGTAATACCATCTACATGGTCTTTGTGATAGTGAGACACTATAAGTAAGTGAAAATGATTTCGATCATCGTCATTCTGACTCGCGAAAGCATGGTTTAGATATCCCAGGAATTTATTTATTCCTGAAGAAGTACAATGTCCGATGTCGATGAGAATCTTGAGATGTATGAAGCGTACCCCATTCAAGGTTCGATAGACAACGATTATTGTGCAATCGCCCGCATGAATTCCCACGTGATGAATTTCCAGATCATATGCCATTATACGTTTCCTTGCAGATTAAATTCATGAAATACTCAACCATATTTCCAGTGCAAAATCCTAATCAGTTTCCAATAATATCCAATATCAAAAATCCAATGATCAAAGAACAATTTTTTAATTTTACAGCTGCCTCATCCGATGGTCGGGTTTCCTATTGCCATTGAAGCTTGTTTGTAGTGTGTTCTTGTTCTGCTCTACAGCAGAACAAGAACATTAGCAGGCATTGTTAGCAGCATAATGTTGCGATTTCTCTCAGTTTTGGTCCTGCGATTAAAACGTCTTGTTCATGTCTTGTGGCAGAACTTGCGACGTCACGACGAGCTTGCCTTTCATCCTGTTATAAGTTCCTTTCTTTTATGTCCTGCTTATTTTTTAAAACTTGGCTGTTTTTGTCGCACTTTTGAACGGGCTGAAATCCCGCTTGCAGTTAATCGCGCCGCGGCGGATGTTAGAAGTGTTGTCATGCATGTCAAACTTCTGAGACAGCGATGACTCGCTTGACGACAAACGAGCTGAATGCCCGACTTGAAGTTTATTATTGCATTAAATGAGGCCGTAAAACGGGCTCGGTTTTCGCTCCTCCTCTGAAACTTAAACATTTTTTCCCATAGTTTGAATGCTTATGGAAACTGCTTGTAGTCCCGCTTTTAAGCGGAAGTCTCCGCAGAGGTTTTAACCGATGCATCTATCGGCAAGCTAAAGCAAGCCTGAAAACTTCCGCCTGAAGACGGGACTACATACTCCTGCAATCCAAGTTTCGTCTTATATTAATCGAGCCGAAAATCGGGCTCGAAAATTGCCTCCTTCGAAACTTGATTAAAATCGTCCTTGTCCTCATCCTCGAAAAACAACAACAACCGAAATTCGAGGACTACGGCGGCTTAACCGAGACCATGGACTCGAACATTGCTAACTAAATCCTTCTCCTTTCATTGGTAAAAACATATATTTCATCCCTATTTTGCAGTTTGCTTTATACCCGCTGCTCAGATATTTAAAATACACTTTTAGAGTTGAAGACTTCTGATACCAAAAGGCAAAAGAAACCTCCATTTTTCCTGTCTTTTCATTGCGTTTATCATCAAAAGGAATCAGTGACGGGCCTGTCCCTTTTGACGTTCTATAGAAACTGTTTCGATGAGAACGACCATCATGATTGTCGACATTAACGGAAAGAATATCTACTCCCATATCAGTTTTAGTCGGGTGAATCAAAAGCGTTGCCTGTTGACATTGCGGTAGGAAGAATTCTTCTATTCCGGATGAATAATATTTCTGATACATGAGAACAACTTCGAGATGAATGGCGGTCTTCTCGGGAAATGAGAACAAGGACAACTGATTGTCGTGTACTCCCACCTCTCCAGTAACGACCCGCGTCATCAGCCCTTCGTCGTCGCCGACACCTCCAACTTGAAAATCGCCGCCTGCAACCTTGACTTTACCGCCATGTTCCATCGTTAACAGTTTTTCCTTTTTGATGGAAAAATTGATGCTTTTCTTTTTGCGACTTCGCTTTTCCTCAATTTTGACGTCCTCTCCAATTGTCAGACTTCTGGTTCTGAGGCTGCCGGTTTGATCGACCTTAAACGATGCTGTTCCATCCTTTTCTATAAAGGCGATTGCGGCTTCCGTGCCCGAACGTTGCCTAAGTTTCAAAATACGATTGAGATTCACCGTCCCATTGAAAAATGTATTTCCTTTAACTTCCAGCTCTTGTCCATCTGGCCTTGGTTTGACTCCTATACCAATCTGTTGTCCGCGATAGATCATCGGCGCTTTTTCGATGGGACAGACAAACTGCCCGTCCCAGTAATTGGGGATGTTTTGGTACTGCAGAGTGAGGTTGGTCAGTCCTGACGGCAGGGAGGATTTGATCCCGGTCAGCTTGATATCAAGATGTTTTCCCGCTTCTAAAAAAATGTCGCCCTCATGTTTTATCGTCCATTGGAACATTTTCCCCTGGCCATGAGCGGCTCTGGGCTCCTCGACTTCCGATTCGCCGTTAACCTTAATATTTTGCAAATCGTTTCGCGTACCCAATGCCCAGTCTTTATTTTCACCGGTGTCCTGAAAATCGACGGAGAGCAGCAGCTTGGATTCGTTACTCCAGGAAATAGCGCTTTCTTTTGATATATTGGTGATCCTCAGCGTCAACTCCTGCCCGGTTTCTCGATCGTTTAATATCCGGTTGGCGCCGACGAAGCCGACATGCAGAGGGATGTTCTTGTGACCGCGGTGGTTGACGATTTGTAAGATTGTTTCACGCATCATCTCCTGATTATCGGTCTGCCCGGCATAACGCCATTTGGGACAGGTGAACTGGACCTGAGCCGGGCGGGTGCCGCCGCGGCCATCAGCAATCAGATGCGCCAATGTAAGGCTGAACGAGTTCCCGGAAGGTACCGTCAGATCGGCGGTCGCCTTCTTGAGAAAATAAAGTGTCGCCTTCCTTTCGGAGTCAATGTCCACGGACATTTTCCAGTCTTCCGACGTCAAGCTAATCAGGTAATTCGGATTTTCCGAATCCAGACACTCCGGCGCCAGCGTCCCCTGAGGAAATTGCAAGGCCAGGTGATGACAGTCAGAGCTGGGTGACGTGTCGTCGAGCCCGGGCAAGATAACCTCTTTGCGGGTGCAATTACGGAATTCGATGGTGAGTTCATGACCGCGGGGTTCCCGGTCGATGTAGAGTATATTATAATCATCCGGGTTATAGAAATGGATGTCCAATGGTTGACTGCGCAGCGAGTCGGCGCCCGGAATTTTGTCCTCGGCCATGTCGCATCGGATTTCTTCAGGCGTCAAGGCCCGGTTGTCGATCCGGAGATGGGCAATCGATCCGGTAAAAAACTTTTTACTATAATTATTACTGCCGATCCTGAACTGATTTGCATTTGAAAAACCATTGGCGATGTTCGTATCGGGAATCTCGTCTCCATCGCGGATCCCGTCAACATATATACTCGCCGTATTCTGCCCGGCATTCACGACTAAGGCGATTTGATGCCAGGTGCCGTCGGCCACTGTTTTTTGTGGATCGAATGGAATGGGATCGGTTTTATCCGCCTTCAGATCGACACCGATCCGGCCTTGTTGGTTGATATAGATTCTATAGCCGTTAACCCTATCTTTCCATTTGCAGATCACTGATCCATCGTCTGTGGTCGTCGTCTTGATCCAGGCGCTCAGGGTAAAGGATTCGCCCGCAGCCATGTCCAAATGTTTATGGTTACTTATCCGCAGATAGGATTTTTTATTACTATCAAAAACGAGGATTTTTCTCAGCAGGTCATCGGAGCGAATGCCGACATTTTTTTGGGAGTTAACGAAATGATCCTTTCCTGCGGTATCCGTCAATTTAATCTTATCCGGGTTTTCATTCAACTCTAAATATAAGTGTGATACGGGGTTGCTCATATTGTCTCCTTTATCACGGCTTTAGTGCCATTGTTAATTCCATATATATAAGTATTTTAGCCTGCATGCTCTATGAGCTGTGTTTATCTCAGAACGTATGTTATAAGTTAGTTGTTCATGTTGCGGTGAAAACCACAGAAAAACGTGACATGCCGTGAGTTTGGAGTTCCGCCTTCAGGCGGTGTATTCTGAAAAGCCCGCTTAAAAGCGGAACTCCAAACTAACCACTCCGAAATCCCAAGTTTCATTTTATATTTATGCGCCATTGGCGTGTTAATTGAGACTGTGTTAGCGGGCTCGGAAGCCGCTCCTTTGAAACTTAAGAATTTTTGTTAGGTTTCGGGTGTCAGTGTTCAGGTTTCAGATCGGGTTATTCCGGAGTTGACATGTTTTTCTGACACCTGAAACCCGAAACCTGAAACCAAGTTTCTTATTAAATTAATCGAGGCCGTACAGCGGACTCGGGGGTTGCTCCCTTGAAACTTAAGCATATTCATCATTTACTCAAGAACCTATTTCCCTCACTCCTCCACCTCTTGGTTTTGTTGTGATTTAGTTTTTGACAACTGTAACCAGCCGTCACGAATGATTTGGCGGCCCGAAAAGTCGGCCCGGGAACCGGCCGGAACAATATCATCTTGATCCGTGCGTTCCCAGCCATCGTCCCGGTGCTGCAGCCAGCTCCAGCGATATCCCGGCTCGTCCGGCAGCGGCAGCTGAATTTGGCTGCGGTCGCCGAGAACCGGTGCGCTTAAAAAGGTCATTTCAATGTTCTCCAATGCCGGAGTATAATGCTCCTTCGGGATATGGATATCTTTGACCGGAACAATGCCGCAGGTCGCATGGATTTTTCCGCGCGGATCCATCATTAGGGTAAACCGTTGCGCCCGGCTGTCGACACTTTGCAGACGGTGCGCAGATTCATCCACGTTATAAACAATACCGTCCGGAGCTGTCTCTGCTTCCGACTCCAACGACGCATTCAGATAAAGCGGCGACTCGAAATGACCGTCGAACGATTCTTCCCAATAGCCAACGAGACCATCGTTAAACTGGCGATATTCACCGAGTCGAATGGGAAATTGAACATATTCGTAATCACGGGTCTCACGATACCCATGCTTTACATCCGAACGAAAGATGGGCCAATGGTGATCGATGGCATGCTCTCCTTTTTGTTCCAGGTTGAGCGCGGCCCGCACCACGGCCAGCGGACGGCCCATTAACAGCGCCAACTGCTGGTGTTCGGCAAAGTTTTCTGGATCGATCTGCTCCTGCACCCGATTGAGGCCGTTCATAAAAGACGCCATAAAATTCGGTCCCCTGTCCAGCAAAAACAGGACGGTTCGCCGAAAATAGGGATTGGTGATTCGCTCCGGGGCCATATACTCCGATCGTCCCGGGGCGCTGCGCCATCGGCCCTGCCGGTCGATCCATCCGAGGGCCGTCCCGGCCTGGTCGTAAACCATCAGACTGCCATCGAAATTGTTCGGCGCCAGCCACCCGCAAATGGGCGTCGTCGCCGGATGGCTGTTGCTCTCCTGTAGGCTGTGCGCGGCGGATAACCAGCGAAAGTTCAACCGCACGGGCGTCAGCAAACGGGGCGGCAGGGCAACGCGATTGCGGCCGGCGGGGTGCAACATATGGTCGCTGGCGCCGACATCCGATATATCGACGGACTGGACCCGGCCAAACGTGTCGACCAGTCGCAATTGGTTTAGTTTTAAAACGCCGGAACGGATGGGATTGAAGGCTTGATTTGGCGCCGGGGCGCTGCGCGTCCAGTCGCCGACAGCATGATCGAGCGCGTCGGCAAAGTCCCGATACGCCGTAAAACCCAGAGGATCGTTGATGCGGAATTGCCGTGTCTTTTTGCGCATCAGCAAGGCGTCGTGAAAACCGCTCAATTTCTGAGACAGACTATGAGACACGATCAGCTTTTTGTAGGCATAGAGGGTGATGTACAGCGGATTATCCATTTTTTGGTCCAATGCGAGGTCTTTGAACATTACGTTTTGTTCTTCATACCAATGTTTGAAAGCATCCAATGCAGCGATCCACTCCGGGTTGTTTTCCAAAACCTGAATCTTCGGCAGTTGTGACGACGTGGCGTCGTCGAGTGCGTCATTCAGCAGTGTTGACGCGCGCGTGAGTTCGCCGGGTATAGTCTCTTCGTCACGCTCCAGATTTTCCCGAAGAGCGTTCAGCCGTTCTTTTATAAAGATAAGGATTTTTTCTTTGAAAATATCCTGGGCGTGCGGCGTCAGAATGGCGGCCCCTTTATAGACATCCGCATTGTTGAGCAGCGTACCGGCAGCGTCGGCGCTTGTCAGATCCAGCAATTATGGGTGAATGTTTTTCGGGCATTAAATTCGTGAAAAGCGCATAATTTTTTCGTACAGTTTCTAACAAATAAGGCTTTGATTTATCTACAAATCACACGTTGAATTACTGAGCGTTAAAATCCATTGACA
>JAJFLO010000004.1 GCA_021772675.1 Verrucomicrobiota bacterium
TATATGGTGTTAGCCTGATTAATTCATCCAGCGTCTACTGCGTGCGCATACCTCATTTCATATAAGCAAGTTATGAAGAACCAAAGACTTGAAATAGTTTTCATCACAGCGGATTTTCAACACATGCAAAAAGCACTTGAACACATGAATGTTCAATTCCATAAAGTCATAAGTGATATAACAGGTGATACGGGTATGCGTATTATTGGTGCTATACTTGATGGAGAAAGGAATCGAGTTAACCTGGCTAAACTAAAAGATTAACGTTGTAAAAATGATATAGAGACCATTGCCAAGGCTCTTGATGGTAATTATAGAAATGAACATGTTTTTGCATTAACCAGGTTTACGACCTTTATTTAGTTTATTGTCAATCAATGGTTGAGTGTGATCGTGAAATTGAACGATACCTTGCTCAACTGAGTAGTGTATCGGATCCATCAGAGAATCCTTAATCCTAAAGCAAAACGGTCACGAAAAAGACCCGGCAGCAATGAAGTAAGCTTTGATCTCAGGAGTCATCTTTACCGTATTAGTGGTGTTGATTTTACAGCGGTTGACGGATTAGAAGCCTCTACTGCATTCACAGTTCTTTCTGAAGTTGGATTAGATTCAGACCGTTTTCGTACTATGAAACATTTTACATCTTGGCTATATCTTTGCCCAGATAGTCGCATTGCTGGAGGCAAGGTGAAGTCTAGATAAGCTCGGCGTAAGTCCTTCGGGTGTGCATTGTCTGTACTGGATGGAGTTATGTCTTTGGAGGATCGAGGCGTACGGAGGTACTCCCCAATCTTCTAAGGATGCAAATCCGCCTGTACAGACAACCCAAAGGGCGGGCATTTCTTGCAGAATTTCATTTGCGTGGAAGACGACGATCCTCGGATCGACTTACTTCCATGCAAACGAAACTCCATCAAGAATTGCTCCGTGCACACCCGAAGGACTTACGCCGAGCTTATCTAGTAAGACTCGTAAAACGAAAAATCGAGCCACAACTGCATTTCGTCTTGCTGCAAGAGCTGCTGGCAATAGCTTAGGTCCATTGGGAACTTTTTATCTCCGCATTAAATCGCGGCTGGGTGCCCCAAAAGCAATTACTGCTACAGCACACAAATTGGCCAGAATTTATTATAAAATGTGGAAAAGGGGACTTAGGACTCACAAATAAATAACTTGGATTTTTCGCATCTTATCTTCATGTCATCTATGTCCGATCCAAATGACGCAAAACATTGAAATAGTGCAATATTCCTGCTGCTTTTCGCCATTCAGATCGCCCAAACCTGACATAAATCTGAGCGCGAAATTATCCAAGTTATTTATTTGTGAGCCCTTAGCTATAAACCTGAACAGATCGAATATCATGAAAAATGAATCAAGAAAGAACAATCAAATACCTAAGAAAAAAAGCTATTTCATTGGGCGTCAACCTCGTGTCAAAATCGGAGAAAATCCGGGCTGTTTCTTAGGAACTCCAGACCTCCCTTTAAAATAGAGAGGTTATAAATATAAGAAACTATAAAATCATAGGACAATCATGCTTGTAGTTAAGCGAGTCATCGCTGTTCTTTTGCACTGCTCAAAAAACGCCAATTACTGTGCTCACTACAAACGACCGATGCTTGAAGTTAAACGTAAATCATAAATCATAAATCATAAAAATCCGAGCTGTTTCTTAGGAAGCTAATCATCGCTGTCTTAGCCGCATACTGAATGCAAACGTTTCTAAACAGCGATGACTCGCTTAACTACAATCGGCCGACAGGCAATGATGGGTTTTGCTGAATGGTTACAGTTTATGAATTATTCAGGCTAGCTTAAATCTTTGTGCCGACAGTTATTGCATCAATAATTTAGTTGAAAATATATAACCTCACGTTAAAATAGATGCCCTCAATATTGACTGGAAGTTTAACCCGGATTTCTCACAATACTTCTATTACGAAAAGCGTATATCACCTAAATTCAAAGTCTTAACTTGTCTCGCGAATTCAATGTGTCTCGACACGCTGTCATTTGCTCGTCTGCGTTAAATCACTGAATATAGGCAATCTAAGCTTTCTCGCCACAAAGTTTGTGAGAAAACCGGGTTAAGTAGTATGGATTGGTCATTTGGATCCTTTTCTTTGGGAGTGCACTGATCGCATTACTGGACTATTTTTGAGGTCAGGTTAAATAACAATGGGTTGAAAGGAATTCATCATGATTGCTATCATTGGAGGGACAAGTTTTTTGGATTCAAGTCTATTTTCTAATTTGGGAAAAAAAATAGTCAAAACTGAATATGGCGATGCATTAACGTTTCAGGGAACAGGATATGTTTTTATTCAAAGGCATGGAGAAAAAGCAGATACGCCTCCGCATAGAATTAATTATCATGCGAACATTAAAGCAATCAAAGATTTAAAGGCATCTAAAATTATTGCCATTAATTCTACCGGTTCACTTAAAAAATCAATTCCACCCGGGAGTCTTCTTTTGCCTCATGATTATTTTAACCTGTTTAATGTCCCGACCTTTTTTGATAACGAATTAAAGTTCACAATTCCTGGTCTTGATCTGCAACTCATAAAGTTAATAACTCAGATTGCAAAGCATCACAATATAGAGGTGATTCCCGAGGGAGTGTATTTTCAGGTGAGGGGGCCGATTCTTGAAACTCCAGCCGAAATAAATTTCATAAAACAAATCGGCGATGTCGTGGGTATGACCATGGCGAATGAAGCAATACTTGCCAAAGAACTAGATTTAAATTATGCATCAATCTGCATGGTTGATAATTTTGCCAATGGCATTGTTGACATACCACTTACAATGAGTCAAATTGAAAAAAAGCGTAAGCAAAATTTGGGTACGTTAGAAAATTTTCTAAACCTTATCATTAAAAACTTGTTAGCCTGATTAATTCATGCGATTCGTCGCGAGAGCACTTAACTCGCTCATAATAAATTGATTAGAGAAATTTTCACGGCGAAAGTGAATTTTCATTCACTGAGATGTAAAATTGAGCTAATCGGCTTATTTGAGCAGAGAT
>JAJFLO010000031.1 GCA_021772675.1 Verrucomicrobiota bacterium
GGCCAACGGCTGCGCTATGTGATTCGTGGGAAAAAATTTTAATGATCCAACCCAGTCCCTATGTTTTTTCTTCAAAAAATAGACTTGATCCCACACACTATCCTCTGCCTCTACCAGTCACGAGCGAGTTTGTAATAAAATAAAACGACTTTTGTTGTGCTTTAAGTTTTATTCGCCTCTGATACATGAAGTCCTCCTTTTCTATTCAATAAACAATAGAGCTGATCCCTCCCTCTTTTCGCAGGGGTGTCCCGTGTATTTTCCTGTGTATTTTTGTTTTTTCACAAACGGATGTTACCAGAACGACATCTAAAATTTTGAAGATTGTTGAATTATCCCCCAAAAACTTTAAAGCCCATTTTCTCTAATCGGCCAATAAAATTCTAAAAACTTAAGACTGGAGATTCTCTCTTATCTCGCACCTTGATAGTCTGGCTAATCTAGCTATGTTAATTCTTATGATTAAAGAGTCCCTTGCAAAAGTATAAATATAACTGATTATTTTTGGAGACTGAAATGGAAGTAGTAAATATATTTGAAGCCAAAAACAAGCTTTCAGGCTTAATTTCAAATATTGAGAAAAACGGGATGTCATATCTAATCTGTAAGAATGGAAAGCCAGTGGCTGAAATTGTAGCGCATAAATCAAAAGATCGGCTAAAAAAACATCGAAATTTGTATGTAAAAATAAATGCGCAACTTTTCGATGACGATTTAAGTGAGGATTGGGAATGTCTGCAATAATTCTTGATACCTGTGGATTAATATGGCTGGCAAATGGTGGAGGAGATCTTTCTAAATCGACATTAACCATCATTCAGGAGACTGACATTGTCTATGTGAGTGCGGCAACTGCAATCGAAATTGGATGTAAAGTAGCACTAAAAAAACTGGAATTGTCAATGGAAGCAGCAGAATGGTATTCTGAGGCGTTGGATGTTTATGACCTGGTCGAAATTCCCATTACTGGGGAAATCGGCCTGTTTTCAGCGAGCCTTCCATTAATTCATAAAGATCCTGCTGATCGCTTGATTATTGCTACTGCGAAACTTAGAATGTTGCGGATTGTTACGCATGACTCAAGGTTCGAACAATATGGTATGACAGTATTGAAGTAATTGTTGGTAATAGTCGCGTATCGTGTTATCTGTAGGGACACATCACATGATGACACATGATTTTCTCCTTTTTGTGATTCAAAAATAATATAGTCCATATCCTCTCCAGGTACAGGGGGGCCTTTATGTTTTTGCCGGCATTCGCATATTCAATTCTCAAAGGACGGGTCATAGTGTTTGCACTATATTACACCACCAAAACAATACAATTAAAAAAGTTAATATTAAAGGGGCGACCCTGATTGCCACTGATTGCCAACTAATTGCCAAACAATTTATCCCATTCACTATGGTAATTGCCCAACGTTAGTCCAGCAATTCTGACACCGCCTAAAATCCTTTTTTGTATGAACACTTTCAACTCTTTACCCCGTTTCTTTATCCATTGTATCGGAATTCCTGTTCCCTCTGCTTCAAATTCGTTGCTTTCATTTATATCAATGTCAAATTCTATGGATTTACCGACTTTCTGAACACAACGCCAAATTGCCATCTTATTAAGATTTATTCCAAACATTCCAACTATTTTTTCCGACACCCGGAATGATGCTAAGCTGCCAATCAGAGCAAATACTTTTTTTGTCATTTCAGACATTTTATTTCTTGATGCGATTTCAGGCAGCTCACGGGTAATGCATTTTTTGGCTTTGCAACATGCATCTGGCAGAGGATTACTTCGCAAAAAATGGTCATGATTTTTGTAGATTTCGCATTTTTCGTCTTCCAGATAAACTCGGTACAATTGCCGCATTTACAGGCAAATGGTTTCTTATTCTGCCTCATATATTCGGTTGCAAATTGAATTAATACTTGCATGACCATATCAGAAAAAAATCATGCATTGTAATTTTCTAAATGCACTTGTTATAGTGTCAATTTTGCAATCCGGTAAATCGACGACATATTTATTATCAATAACTATTTCCATAAGAGTTCCTTTTCATTGTTTCATCCAAAAAACAATTTAAAGTGAACTCTTATTTTTTTTCCTCTTACATATTGCCTGGGGCTCCCAATTGTGACGCCACTAAAATATTGAAAAAGGCTTGATGTCAGTAAGAAACTATGACCCCAATTCCCCTCGTACCACTGCTCTGTCGGTGGTACTTGATTAAAAAAGTTAACATTAAAGGGTGACGCTAGCCGTTCGGTTTGGCAAACGGATCGTAGATGAAGGGAAGCTGATAACGAATGAACCGAGCGGATTCAAGGGTGGGTAAAGCTGATTAACAGACGTGAGAGGCCGGAATGGCGACCGTCGGGGCGACGGCCAGTGATTTTTGCCTGTTGACTTCGTTAAGCAGTTAGCAGAGCTGCTAACGTTTCAAAAGAAGGCGCGTGGAGTGACTTTGTTAGAAAAGCTCAGCATGGGAGCCTAACCGAATAAGTTGCAACTTAGTGTCCGTTTTTCGATAGATGAGCAGCCAGTCAGGTTGAATATGGCATTCACGACAAATCGGCATAATTGCCACGCAAACCATGGTCGCGATACTTCTCAGACAAAGGGATTTCTTTGGCTAATCTTCTGATAATTGTTTCCAAAAGATCAATGTCTTTACCCTGCTTTCGAGATTTTCTGAAATCCTTCTTAAACCTTGTTGCCGTGTCAATCCGGAGCATATCAGATGTCTAGCTCCGCGAACAACTCATCGACACTGGCATACTCCTGCCCTTCGCCGCGACGAACTTCCTCAATAGCAGCACGGGTTGTAGCATTTGGGACTTTTATAAGAAACGGTAGTCCGTGCTGTAGTACAACCTGCCGGTAGAATAAGTTAATAGCATCGGTTTGATTAAGCCCAAGTTCATTGAAAATGTTCTCGGCTTTTTCCTTTAATTCGGGCTCTGTTCGAGCTCGAATCATAGCAGTTTTTGACATGGGAACCTCCATTGTTTTTACTTATACAATAAGCGTATTTCAATTGAGATACAATATGTTATCGGGAAACTTCCCTAAATTTATAGTATAGGAATTTGTATTCTAAGTTGCTAAATGGTAACAGTTTTGAGGTTTCAGTATTGACAACACCGTGGCGGGTTAAAATTAAATGAGAATCACTTTATGTTGATTCCAGAGTTATTCTCCTCCATTGTCCTTGAAA
>JAJFLO010000301.1 GCA_021772675.1 Verrucomicrobiota bacterium
CGTGCCAACATTAACCTTTTCGATGTATTTTTTAACCATTTTTCTCTCCCTTTTTTATAATAAGTTTGTGGGTATTGTTTTTATTATCCATCATGCTTGAATATAGCACGTAATATGCTTGTATTCAATTGTTTATGGAATTTTTATTTCATTGAAAACACTGCGTTTTCAACTTGACTTTTCCACAATGGCTTAACTTAACGACATTGGGCAGCCGCCTACCACTATGGGCCAAGGACCTAGCAAGTTTCGACAAATTTACCTCTGAACAAGTATTGAAAGAACCCGTAATCACTGGCGCCTTGGCCAAACAATACGTCGGTCTTTATTTGACAATTTACCCAATAAAAAAACCGCCACGGAGGTGACGAAAGGCTTATTTTTCCATATTGGCCATTATGCGCTCTTAGAGATCGCCGAACGCTAGCTATGTAGTGCAGTTCTTCTGCCACCCAACTTGAAGTCACAATTTCTGACTTCAAATTTTCAAATTCATCCTATCAAATCAAAATCAAGCATTACTTTTTACTTTCGTATGAGATGAATTTCCATTCATCCTTCAGGCGATATCGTCGTGTTGCATCTGTCTCGTTACGAAGAGATTGCAGTAGTTATCATGCCATCGTTTATTGTAGCTATGGCAGGCTACACTTCAGCGTCATCTTTCCCGCCTAACATCTACATGGGGAAGTAAAAATAAGCTAGAAGAGATTTTATCTAAAATTCCTGATAGTGATCCTGCGCCTAAAATCGTGAAATATAGAAGTTAACTCAAAATATTCACAAAATACTACGTTAACTCGTATTATATTTAACACTCCGCCACAACGGCGATAACCAAAATTTATACCTAAATCCGTCAAAAAAATTTCGACGAATCACATAACAATTTGATCTTAAAGATATTGCGAGAACATTTGACACATCTAAATGGATTGCCTAAGCATTCTCAGAACATATCTTGCTTAAATACGTTGCAGTAATTCCCTTGAAATTTTTCACGGATTCGGGTTATAATTTACAAAATACAAAGGTAAATATGAAATTCCCGAAATTTATCACTATAAACAACCACGGTCGAAGAACGTCACCACTGATCCCGAACCTTGTGGATCATAATAGTAATGATCCAAAAATCATCCCGGCAGTAGCCAAGATTCGCGGGCGGGCCTTAGATTATAAGCCGATAACTGGAGCTAGTGGCAACGGGGCTTATAATGCTACGACCCTTGACGGCATCGGAAGGGGCGCAATTCGGTGTAAGAATGCTTCCTGCGACACTCGTGGTGCGCAAAGATTGGCTTCTGCAATTCGAGCATCAAACGACAAACAACTTAAAGACTATCCAGCATGGGAATGTGCGGAAGTTAATGCAATAGTAGAAATGCTCAAGCAAGGTGCTGCACTTGACTATATTGGATTTCTCGGTCCGGCAGCCGACGATGGCTCCTGTCTTAATCCATGCGTTACTTGTTCTGATTGAGGTATACGGATTCCACATTGCTAGCCCGCATTTCTAACGAAGCATCTACTACGAGAACGTATATCACGCCATTTCAATACTTTTCCTTGATTATTATTGGATTCAGTGTGTCTCGATACACCGTCATCTCTAGCCTGTGATAAAATACTGAAATGACAAAATCTAAGTCCTCTCGCTACGAAGTTTGTGAGAGAAGCGGGCTGACCCGGTTTTCTCCGGAATTCATTCTGTGACGTCTTCCGTCGCTCAATCCTCGCTATTAATCGATCGGCTATAAATGCTCATTATCACACCATTGAAAGTAGATTCAGTTTTTAAGCGTCAGATCTGTCGATACCGTGTTATGACCGAATAAGCGTTTTCCAGAACCAATAACGACAGGAAAGATCCATAGTCGGAATTCATTAACTAGCTGATGATTGAGAAGTGTCTGGAACAGCTGCCAACTGCCATGAACTTGTAGCAAGGGACCATCTTGATCCTTGAGCGGGGAGACCACCGATGCGATATCACCCGTGATACACTTGGAGTTTTGCCACTCGGGTTCTTTCAATGGAGATGTCACAACGAACTTGGTTGCGTTGTTAATTTTATTAGCTACCGGATGGTTGCCCCCGGCGTTAGGCCAACTAGCAGCAAACACTTCGTAGTTTTTTCGACCTAACAAAAGGTCACAGGGATCGGCCATTGCCTCTACCATTACCTGTTCCATCACTCCATCCCAATAATGAGCAGCCCCCCGTCCGAGGAATCTTCATCGCGTCCGTCAGCAGGTCCGTCACTAATTTGAAGTTTTGAGAATTTTCTTGAGGCTAATTATTTTTTTTAGTTGCCATTCCTTTCAAGACCTTTGGGAGAATTCAGGTTGGACATCGAGTTTTATGATTTATAAGTATAATCCTTCTTTTGGACCCTGATAGATTTCGAGATTTGATTTTTATAGAGTCATCACCAATCGACCTGCGTCTTGATGCCCGGATTTACACATCAGTACCGATTCTTACGCGATTATGATTAGATTGATAAAGCTTCCGAATCACTTCTTTCTAATTTCCCGGTTCGAGATTTCCTAGTAAATCAATTAGTAAGTATTCGGTAAAGACGTTAATCGCGCGGACAGTATTGCCTGTCTAAAAGATTTTTCTCAGCCAGGAGCCAAGCTGCAAGTGAGACGGTAATTCACCTTAGTGAATTAGCGAAACCGCAACGCCAGGCTACTTATATCTCGAGTGCATTCTTTGCCTACAGAAAAAGTTTATAGACGTATTTACCGAATACTTACCCTTGCAAAGGTGTTCTGTTTTTGGTTCTGGGAATAAGGTGGAAATCTTAAGTTTGATTTCTCATGGGATGTTTTCGGGTATACGTTATGTTATGTGAGTGGTACTGGAAATTATTACTGTTGTATTTATCTTCTGCTCCATTTTTACATTTGGAATACTTGCCCAACGGTCAAACTTTTGGCGGAAATTGATCATGGTGGCCTTATGCCACATTAATATAGAAAAGAATTATCCACATGGCAGCCATATTTGGGCTATTTGTGATTCTGGTTGTGTCACTAACAACGGTACGCATTGGAGCGGTGGCGCTGGAATTGACAGGGCTGTCTGCGGAAATCGCAGCATTTCTACTGCAAGCAGTAAGTTTTTCGACATTCGTTTGTCAATTTAGGCAGTGATTTTACAGAAACCTGTCGAAAACCTGATGGCTTTCAGTATCAAGCACAGTCGGCTTTTTCAGGAGCAGGGTTTACCACATCCGAATCCGAAAGTATCGTAACCCACGGCGTACGGTGGAAAATTATTCGTATACTTATTCTGGTTGGTAGTATAGGAATTGTTTCAACCAGTGCAACACTGATAGTTGCATAGTTGCGTTGACCGGTTTCACCAATGTAAATATGACATCGCGCGCTCCTGTACTGGTGGCGACACTGCTGTTGGTTTATTTCGTCGCGAGTTCCAGTTTTCTCAATCGTATCATGAGAAAAACCATTCTCAATACCCGACGCTCCAACTACCGGACGACAATGACATTCTCGGCATTGGCGGCGGTTATGCTGTTTCACGCATGACTATGAAGGCGGATAGTTGGCAAGTCGGAAAGAGCCTCAAAGAACTTGCGTTAAATAAAGAGGGGACAAATGTGCTGGCAATCAGTCGAAAAGTAAGTGGTAAAGCGCGGCTAATCTCCCCGAGTTCCAACCCTGTGCCCCAAGCAGGAGACCAACTTACAGTATATGGTCGGGATGTAGCATTGAAATGCCTGTTCATGCGTGAACAAGGCGAGGCGGGAGAAAAAATACATCAACGACGGTCTAAGGAACAGATCGTACTTAATCAGTTTGAAGTTCCAACCTAACTTGATGAATTCAGAAGGAAATTGTCTAAGGGAGTCGGAAATAAATAATTGTCCAAAAGAATCAGACGAACATATATTAAGACAGTATTTGATTCAGTGGATTTGAATATTATCCGAATTCTTACTCTTAATCTTAATCTTAGTCTTAATCCACTTATTCTCTAGTGACTCTT
>JAJFLO010000302.1 GCA_021772675.1 Verrucomicrobiota bacterium
ACATTTTGGGCAGATAAACAAATGATACCCGAGAAAGGAAGTTCGACAGACGAGTACTTTTACGACATTGATTATAATACTGGGGCGAATTAATTTACGGTGTTTGAGAAAAAATTTCCACCAATTGCCATTATCCAGCAATATATTTCTAAGTTTAATACCAGAAACATATTCCATAATAGAAAAGTTAACTCAAAATTTCATGGGGACAATAGATTTATAAATAAAACTTTGACTTCATGAAAAAGCTAGCGAGTGATAGCGAGCCTAACTTGTTTGCTTCGAGAGATTATGCAAACCTATTCGAGAATTATTCCTATTTTTAATCTGCTGGGGGAAAAATATTTTTTAAGCCGAGACGTGAACTGTGAAGAATGTAAAAGAGGGGAACCCATAACGTTGATCCGGCAATTTTGCTGAATCTCAACTTCACATGACGCCCGTTAGAAATAGTATGAGAAGGCGGACCGCTTCGCGGGACTATGGTTTTTTCATTTTTTTAGCATATGCATCGCGCCGCGGCGGATGAACTCCAACAGCGCTCCGCATTGGTAAACTCAACTCTAATCTTCAGTATTACCAAATACGTAAATGAAATTCATTGTAGAGATTTGCATCGGAAAATTCACCGCCGTCATCCTGAATAAATTGGACTAAATTGCCCGCTGTAACATTGATCCATACAATATTATTGATGTGGTCCTGCCAATAGATTTCACCGGTGCCATCAATCACGGCTTGACGGTTTGCTACTTCAGTAAAGTTATGTTTACTTGCCCAACTTGGGGAATTTGCAGCTGAATCATTAAAATAACCCGGATAGGTATAGGTGGTGCTGTAGACTTGTGCGCCTTCACTTCCGGAAAAACGAATCCCTAAAACGAATGATTCTGCTGGATCGTGCATGTTACTTATATCGACTGCTACATCAGACGGTATTGTAGACTCGGGAAAATCTAATCTATAGATACCATTTTGGCGCGCAGCAAAATGACGCGTATGTGCCAGCGCCCAACCTGGCTGTGCGCCGTCAACATGCCAATTTCCCACTACAACATCTGGATTTGAGTCATCATACCGGGTAACATCAATCGCCATTAAATCATCCCATGGAAGATTTCCCTGGTCGAGAACAAAGTGATTAACACCATAGTACTCGCCATCACAGCTTGTTACCTCTTGACTGGCTGGTTCAATGGTAGAGCAGTCTGCATTATGGGTGAGAAAGGGTATATCATAGACACTCCAGTTTTCAGATGGGCCCCAAGTTCCATGTGGGTCCCATACTGCACCGGCAAACACATAATAGAAGAATCCCTGGGAAAAGTTGAATGCAATTTCCTCATTAATCGACGCATCGCTGCGGTATCCGGGATGAGAGTTTATTAGAAGATTGTTTGTATTTCGAATTTGACCTTTTTCTACAGGTCTGATGTAATAATCATCCGTAGCAAATGCACCACTCGTCTGGTCTTCTACTAATGGAAAATTAATGACGATGTTATTCCGTATATCAAATGCGCTGTGATATGTTGCAAACGCGACAGAAGGGCCGAAAACAGGATTTGGAGGAGGGGAAAGATTATTTAAGCTGCTGGCAATCATTAATGATCGGGTGATTAATCCTTCCGATCCTGAGCCTGAAAAATACTTTCCTTCACCATCAGCAGAGACAAATTCTTCGTATGTTGGCCAAACAACACGGTTCCAAAAATTGCCTCCACCATTTTTCCACAATACCCAGCCACTAATTGTGAATCGTTCAAGGTTATCATATGAATTCTGTCCGTCACTTGTTGAGGCATATTGTAGTGAAGCAACAGTACCTTCATTATCAATTTCAGAATCATCGAACATCACTCCTCGAAATTGATTAGAATGCATAGTGTTATCATCAAAGTTGCCAAACCGCAGGCGAAATGGTAAAATAGGGACGTTTGCACTGGGGCCAACGGGTGACTGAGGGAAAGCCATCCACATTCCAAATCCTTCAGCATCAGCCAGTGTATTGTTACGCACAGTATTATCCGGATTGCTAACCCATATGCCACTCGCTCCTGTAGTGTGCCCAAACTGTACCGAAATATCATGAAGTTTTAATGCATTCTCAGGTTGAGGAAATCGGACACGAAGTACGAGATTGCCTTCCACAACATTTCTTCGTTCCACCGCGTCCTCAAAATAGATGGCATGCCCCAAAATATCATAACAGATATTGTTTTGGACCTGCACGCCGTTAGTCCCGTGAATCGTGACAGCCCGATTGCTTGAATCATGAATACTGCTATTACGTAGATAATGGCCTGTGGCATCACCGAGCTCATTGCCAAGATTATCATAACTGAGGCGATGCCAATGGAATGGGTAACGTCCCAGCTCGCCTGCTTGACCGACTCGACGAAACTCGACACCGTCGACATGAACGGCTGATGCCAGCATCATCACCATAACATGCGCACCAAACCTGTCGTTTTGCCACAATGCGTCATCAGCTCCCTGGATAACGATATTCCGCGTCAAATTCCCAACTTCTGCACGCTCGTCCAGTTGTAAAGGGGTAAATCCATCCTGAGGAGGCGCAGGAGGGGTTACGGATTCATTCGGATTTAAGCTCATACCGCTATCGGTTACGTATTGCATTAAACCCCAGCGAAAGCTGTTTGCAGGATTATTTACATAAAACCCGTTCTCATTGACTTCGGTCGCGATCTGATAATTTTCTGATTCTGAAATGCCGTAAAAATCCGTCGGTGCCAGGACAATTTCATTGGTAACCGACCAGTTTGTCGGTTCACTTAATGTTATAAATGTATCGCCCACGTCAACATTGTCGTTAATTTTAGTCCAAACTGGTACCGGTGGGGTGCCATGAAGTTCCAGAGTACCCCCCATCACCATGATCCCACGAGTACTCATACCCATAATACCATTGTTAGGATCATTGCCCGTTAAGGTTATGGTTGCTTGATGCGTAAATGGTGCGGATTCACTGCCAATGTGAAGTTCGCCACGTACCAATATCCAGTCAGCAGTAAGGTTTACATCGAGATCGCAAAAAGTAAGTGTTCCATCAATCGTTAACCCGGCTATACTCGCAGTATCGGTATTCAGAATAATATGTGTTCCTTCAGGTATTGTGACTGTTTCACCGTCGGTCGGCACGTGATCGGGCCAGCTAGTGGGGTCTGACCAGAGAGCTCCTCCTATGCATGCTGGTTCAGGTTCGTTTTCCTCCGTTGTCTCTAGATTAAAGATTAATCCACTACTCCAGAACGGTTCATTGTTCGGCATCCAGGCGCGCACCCACCATTCACTTGCACCGAATTCCAGAGGTATCGCTGTCATCGCTTCACAAGTTCCGCTACCATCAGCACATCCTGCTTCTTCTGGCGATAAACTAAGCATAATAGGAAACTGTCCGTTTGGATCTTTAACAAACACAGCGTACCAAATCACGTTCGGATCGGCTTGCCACATAAAAATTTCAGGAGAACCGATGATGTCACCACCAGGTGAAATCGGGACAGCAGTTGTGGATGTAGGCATTTCTAAACCTGCACCTAAAAGATTGAAACTTTGTACTGAACTCCATTTACTGTCATTACTTGGGACCCAGGTTCTTACCCACCATTCACCTTCGCCTGACGTGACCGCATCGGTTGTCGTAAAACTGCATTCGTTAATGCCATCAGCACATCCTGCTTCCTCTGGAGACAGTCCGCTATAAATCGGTACTTGACCGCTGCTGTCCTTTACAACCACAGCATACCAAAGCGCATTCGAATCAGCCTGCCAGCGATATTCAGTCGGTGCAGTCTGAATATCACCTGAAGGCGTAATTGGCTGTGCATCGAATTGTTCAGCCAGTTGAAACGATTGTCCATTACTCCATTCTTCATCGTTGCCCGGAACCCAAACTCTTACCCACCAATCATAAATCCCTGCATAGATTTGAGTTGTTGTCGAATAGTGACATTTTCCTGTTCCATCACCGCAATCTGCATCTTCGGGTGAAAGTCCCTGATATATTGGAAACCCGCCAATTTCGTCTCTGACTACGACCGCATACCACAGTGCATTTGCATCGGCATTCCATTCATAACTGGTGGGTATTTTGGACATATTTCCGGTCGGCAGAACTGGAGAGGCGGTCGTAGCAGCGTTGGTGTTAAATACCACACACAATTGCAGTATAAGAAAGAATATGAGTACGTTGATCATTAATCTTATAAGGCGGGGATGTAAACTGGTCATTCTTAAACTCCTCTGAAATTTTTGATTGTTGAATGTATAAGGATTTTGGGATTGAATTTTTGATAATTATAAAATGATTGCAACCCTATGAGAAAAATTTATGCCATTCTGGTTTATAATGATCTAATTGTTTGGAAATTAAAATGTTACGCTATTTATATTTTTTTGATTTAATCATGATCTTTCAAGAATTCATGAAATATCAAGACCAGATTTATGAAATTTCACAATTTTCATTTTTTATGAGAAAACGAAAGAGGAGGGGATTGCTCGACAGGTTTTTACCATCCGCCGTTCCGTTGGCCAGCAGAATGGCAAGACAGGCTGAATGACGCGAATGATCTTAGCGAGGCACAGACGCAACCAAAATTTAAAGACGGATTTTTAATATTTATTGCCCACCAATCACACGAAAAAACACGATAATAATTATCCTATCGCGATGCTTGTGCTGAGAAAAATCCGTCAGCTGACAGATAATCTCTCAGACTCTTTTCTTAAAACTTGTAAACAATAATTATACAGAAAATATGAAAAGTTCAGGACTTAAATAAATTTTCATAACCAACTTGCCATTAAACTATTATGTGTTAACGAAACTTAAAAATGTGTTTTAATTACAAGGAATTTTCGGATAGTAGTACAGAGACACCGAGTATCTTGGAGTAGGTGGTTATTCATTTTTTCAAAACCATAAAACGGAATAACAATTTTTTATAGAGAAAATACTTTAAATTTGAAAGATGGATTTCAAATATAACTGATAACCGATCACCGATCACTGATTACTGATTACTAAGGCCAAGGGCTTGCAACTGTTTAGGGCTGAGCCACTCCAGTGCCTTGGACCTGTCAGAGTGTATAAACGCATTGATTTTGGTTTTTTGCATCTCGGTAAGGCCTGGAAGTTTTTCGATGGTTTTCCAGTTTTCAATTTGCTTTTTTTGATCGGATGGTCTGGCCTTGCGGTATCCCGAATCAAGTTTTCCGATTGTAATACCTTTTAAGGCCTTTGCTTTGCTCTCAGGAGCAAATACCTTCAATGCACATTGGGCATCGCGAGCTTTTTTCGTAAGGGCAGGTAACGTAATTGCATTCTTATCGTACACAACTTTTGTGACTTCAAGCCCTTCAATCCATCCTGCTTCGGTAGTCAAAACCCCGTCAACCTTTCCCAGAGCGACTTTGCCAGTCCAAAAGCACGGCATGGCAAAGGCACTTGCAGAATGTCTTTTTTGGTCATTTTCTAAGGCAACGGCTTCGAGATATTTTGGAATCGGACGATTTGCAGCTTTCAAGGCTTCGGTCATACGGGAAGCAATGCCACCAAGGGTCCACACTTGGTCTTTACGGGGTATGATGTCGTGTCCTTTTGAATTAACGAATCGAACAACCTGGAAGTTCCACGCCGGCTCTTTATAGCGATCGAGAATTTCCTTGTCCATTCCCTGACTGCGATTGTTATAGACAAGTACGGGTAAAAATTCATCTTCAATAGCCTCAATAAGAAGTGGGTTTGTCATTACAGTTCGACCAAATCTCTGGCAGCCTGCGCAACCTGGAACCTCCTGGAAAAATAGGAAAATGGGCTTTCCTGTTTCAGCACTTTCTGTCAATGCTGTATCAATATTACGTCCCCAATGTACTGAGCCGACTTCGACCGGGTTTGATTTTGGTTCAAAACCACATGTCGACGTGACAGCAGTAATAAATATTATGGATAGTAATTTCATGTAAATTTTCTCCTATAGTTTGCGGTGCTCATAGCTCTGCTGTCCAGAAGAGCCTGTCTCACATTCGTTCGGCTGCATCTGCATTAAAAGAAATCCTTCACGGATTCAGGATAATATCTGTTTTGTATAGTCATTCATTTGTAGGCCAAAAATATAGCAATTAGTTCTCATTTATTTTAACATAAAAAACACGTCCTCTGGGCGTGGTTAGAGTTCTTCGGCTTTGCGATATGAACGACTCAGTGGTATCTCGTATTCACAAGTTGTCCCCACAACTGTACGAAAGGAAATATACATGAGCCGTTTTCGTAAATTATCACATACATTGTGGCATTGCCAATGTCATTTAGTTTGGATTCTGAAGTATCGTTTACGGATATTAGGGGCAAGGTCAAACAAGAAGTAGAGGCTGGGAGTTAGGTTTAAGCGAGTTTCAGCCGCCATTACTCAGTTACATCAAAAAATTAATAAAGCCATCTCGTTTACTCAGCCTGATTAATTCATGCGATCCGTCGCAAGAGCACTTAACTCGCTCATAATAAATTGATTAGAGAAAATTTCACAATGAAAGTGAATTTTCATTCACTGAGATGTAAAATTGAGTTAATCGGCTTATTTGAGCAGAGATTAGGGCTCGCAGCAGTATTCTGATGAATTATTCAGGTTAGAGGGACGGAACTACAAACGTCAGCTAATTACCCATAATTGCTGCCAATGGTGTGCCTCCATTGATTTAGATAACTTCTTTGACGAGATTGCCTACGGTCTTATCTTAAAATTGATTCGCCGCAAGAAAAGCGACGAAAAGCTGGTAATGCTGATTGCCAGAGCGTTAAAAGCAGGAGTGATCGTAGCCGGGAAATTTGAAAAGACGTCCAAAAACTGTCCGGCAAGGCTCACCTCATTCACCGATGCGATCTAACATTGTGCTCAACGAACTTGATCACGAGTTGGAAAGAGGGGAACATAGGTTTTGTCGCTCGGCAGATGACTTTGTGAGCCCTTACTAACTCGGAGAGGGCAGTTATTTGTGTTATGGAGAGTATATCAAACTTCTTAGAGGACCAGATTGGACCTCCCGGAAACAAAGAGAAAAGCCAAGTCTTCCTGCTGAAAGATGTAGAGCAGTTAGGCTTTCAAATATTGCGGGATAAAAATCACGTAAGCACAAAAGCACGTGAACTTACAAAAAGAAATAATCCTTTGTGGACGAATCAGATAATCCAATTTCTCAATGTCTATTTGAGAGGTTGGGTTGTCTACTATCGAGTACAGGAATTTCGGAAAGTGTTCAGAAAACTGGATGAATTTATCAATAATCGGATTCGATCAAGGCAACTGAAGAGGTGGAAAAATCCCAGGAAGTTTCAGTGGATAATCATCCGGGCTTGAAGATAGCCAGGAAAACTTGGGTGAAAATGCGAAGCTGACAATCGGTCAGACGCTTAGAAGTCCGCTTCACATTAAGTTTGAAATGGTTCCGACAACTTGGAATAATATTTCTTGATGACAATATTGATTGTACTCTTAAATTCAATTTCAGTCGCTAATCAAGGAGTTGTATGCCGGCAGGTACTTCCTTCCGCTCAGTGAGATTGGGAAGGGGTGAGCCATCTGGCTCACTTCCTACCAGATTTCAATGAAACTTAAGCATTTGAGTAACTATGGATGAACTCCAACAAGCGCTTCGACATATTTTGCTTTATCCAAGGTACCCAGAATTATACGAATTGTTATGTGACTTTATCAAATTCAATACCTGAGAAACGTTCACCCATAATTGCTGTATGCATATTGAGTTTTCAGGGAGCTCAGGTGGTTACAAGGTCCTACTGAAAACTGAACTATTTTCGAGAAAAACGGGTTAACTCTTGGGTAGCAATTTATCATCTAACCTGAATTTGTATGATATTCTGAGGTAAGTGATGTCACGTTTTGAAGCCGAAAATATTGAAGGACTTAGCAGGTATATTTGTGGCATGTCCGAGAGTATTGGCCATTTTTGTGCCAAAATTGGTACATGGATTCCTTTTTAATCTCTTACTAATTCTGGATTTAAGTCATCCGTTACCGATTCCTTGCTCACCTTTCGATAACATTTCGATAACATTTCGTTCCGTTTTTTACCTCAGTCTATTCAGCTTACAAATACTTTCTCTATAGCGATTCCGTTGATCTTATTGTGCTTGGCGCTTGTTGTCGTTTTTCTCCGAAAATTGAGTAGTTGAACTATTCTTTCAACTCCTGTGACACCCGAAATCTGACACCTGACGTCCTTTACAATTGTTCAACAGCTTTTTTAAGATTTCTCTGTGTAAAAAATGTATCATCCAGGTGTTTGTCAAGTTTTCTTTCATTTGTTGCTGATTTCGTCTTCGTATTCCGCTTTAAGTTTTCCATAATCGATAGGTTGGCTCTCCACATTTGCCCTTTGATGTTTTCCAGTTTTTCACTGGAACTTACTTTGAATTTTTTACCCCGTTTGTCGTAGAATTCACTTTTAATACCGAAGGTTATATCTTTACGAACCCATACAATCCGTTTACTGTATCCACTATCTTTTTTCTCCTTATCTGTTGCCGGAAGCGCTTCGACTACATAACATGCATGACCGTTTATTTTTTCTTCGCGAAGGATTGTGTATGTATGTGCTTTTACATTTTCGGGTCGCATATCTTCAAAAGAAAAATCCGTGCCCATAAATGTATTTTTTTTACCACCCGAGACGATGCGTTTTACCTTCTTCATTGCAGGCAGGTAAAACCACTGGTCGTCGTCTTTGTCTTCTCCTTGCTCCCATGTAAGTAAACCAACATTTTTGATATTAGCAGGAGATTTAAATTTAATCATTGTTTTGCTTAACCCATCTTCTTTTTTCATTGAATATGAGATGATCTGGCGATCTTTTTCACGACCTTTCTTGTCGATTATTGTCATTGTTGATGTAACGATTTCATTATTATTTTGGTGGATTTCTTTTTGTTTCTCCATTAGTTCCAGACCCGTCAATTCACTGTGCACGTTGGCCGTTGCTAGTATTACTATGAGCGATATTTTTATAGACAATAATTTTTGTTTCATTCGTTTAATTCCTTTCCATTTTGTTGGTTTTGTCAAAAGTTTTTCTCTATTTCAGTTCTAATATCCATCTTTTTAAGCTGTTGTGATGTTTTTTATCTATTCCCTGTTTTTTTGACTTTTTGGATTTTTGAATAAAATGTGTGAATTCACTGATATTCACCGATTTCACCACAAATCAACAATCCACACATGAAAACGATACTTATGCATTTAGTCAAATGGTTCTGTCGTCACCTCACGTATAATGATCTGGCCTCAGCGATAGTGGTTCTTCACGAAGTGCTGAGCGGCACTCGCAAAGACATTTCGCTGAAACCAAATGAAAAACCGCCGCACTACAG